>JBBSES010000073.1:0-12644 GCA_038239465.1 Gemmatales bacterium | reverse complement strand
GGCGAGCGGGGGGCGTTAGCTCCCCGTGGATTTCCCCGGAGAACCACGGGGGCTAACGCCCCCCGCTCGCCGGGTCCAATAACGCGGGCTTGGACAACAACCCCATGCAACACACGCTCTTCTGGGCGATCGTCACCATCGTCGTCTTCTTCGCGGTCGCGCAGGGCACCGTCGCGTACATGATTTTGCTCGAACGCAAGATCGCCGCCTGGGTGCAGGATCGCATCGGCCCCAATCGCGTCGGGCCGGGCGGGCTGTTGCAACCTATCGCCGACGGCTTGAAGTTTCTGCTTAAAGAGGAGTTGATTCCGGCCCACGTTGACAAGGTGCTATTTCTCCTGGCCCCGTCCTTGGCGTTGATTACGGCGTTGATGGCTGTCGCCGTGGTGCCGTTCGGCCCGACCAACATCGACCCGACCAGCGACAACTATCAATTCGTCATCGCCCCTAGTGTCGATATCGGGGTCTTGTACGTCTTCGCAATCGGCAGCCTGGCGGCGTATGCCATCGTATTGGCCGGCTATGCTTCCAACGATAAATATAGCTTCCTCGGCGCCATGCGGGCCAGCGCGCAACTCATCAGCTATGAAATCCCGCTCGGCATGGCCATCGTCGGTATCGTCCTCTTCGCCGGCTCGCTCAACCTGGAAAGGATCATTGCCCAGCAAGTGACGGGCGGCTGGAACATCCTCTATCAACCGCTGGCCTTCATGTTATTCCTAACGGCGTCCTTCGCGGAATGCAACCGCCTGCCATTCGACCTGTCCGAGGCCGAGCAAGAATTGGTCGGCGGCTTCCACACCGAATACAGCGGCATGAAGTTCGCCCTGTTCTTCTTGGGCGAATATACCCACATGATCACCACCAGCTTGCTGATGACGACGCTCTTCTTCGGCGGCTGGCACTTTCCGTGGATCGCGCCGGCGAACGGCTTTGTCCTGGCGAAGTTGGCCGTATTCCTGTTCAAGCTGTTCCTCTTCATCGTGCTGTTCATGCTCGTGCGCTGGACCATCCCGCGCTTCCGCTTCGACCAGCTGATGGGCCTGGCGTGGAAGGTGATGATACCGCTGTCGCTCATCAATCTCCTGTTCGTGGCCTTCGTGCGCGAATTCGATATCACGCCCTGGGTACTGTTGCCGATCTCGCTGCTGTTGATCGTCGGCGCTGGCCTGTTCGCCACGCGCGGCTCTAACGCGCCGCAGCGGGGCATGGGCATGAAACGCCTAGGGATGCCGACGGAATCGCTGCTGCGCTAAACCACTGAGAGCCTTTCCCGCCGCCGCGGGAGGATGAAATTATGGCGATCGCCGAGAAAGACGTGAAGTGGGTAAAGGAGCCGAAGATCGGCTTGCTGGAGCAGCTGTACTTCCCCGCCATCGCCGGCGGCGTGATGACTACGGTCAAGCATCTGTTTCGGCCAAACGTCACCATGCAGTTTCCCGAGCAAGGGCCGACGGTGCCGCCGCACTTCAAGGGAGTGCATCGGCTCAACCGCGACGAGCAGGGCCGCGTCAAATGCGTCGCTTGCTACATGTGTTCGACCGCCTGCCCGGCGCATTGCATCGACATCGTCGCGGCGCCGTCGCCCTGGCCCGACCGCGAGAAGTATCCCGAGACATTCGTCATCGACGAATTGCGCTGCATCTACTGCGGTATGTGCGAGGAAGCCTGCCCGGTCGATTCCATCGAACTGACGACGCTGTACAACCTCACCGGCCTGAGCCGTGAAGAGATGATGTTCGACAAGGAAAAGCTGCTGAGCGTCTTCGACGAGACGGTGAAGGCGGGGACCGATCCGGTACGGACCAGCGGCGGCAAGTTGGGCCCGGCGTCGGAACTGCCGCGACAAACGCCGACGCACGCGGGGGCACAGCCATGACCACGCCCTGGGCCATCGTCTGGCCGTTGGCGCTCGGCGCCATCGCCATCTATATGTTGCTGCCGCGGCCGAAGCCGTTCCCAACCTTAATCGGCGGCGCCACCGCGGGGGCGGCCCTGTTGCTCGCCGGTTTCCTGCTCATTCGTACCGAAGCCATTAGCCCCGAGAACGTCCTTTTCTATTGCTTTAGCGGCATCGCCCTGGCGGCGGGCGGCTCATTGGTAACGCAGCAAAAGCCGGCCTACGCGGCGCTGTCGTTCGCGCTGGTGGTGTTGAGTACGTGCGGCCTGTTCTTACTGCAAGCGGCGCCGTTCCTGATGGCGGCGACGATCATCATCTATGCCGGCGCCATTATCGTCACCTTCCTGTTCGTCCTCATGTTGTCCCAACAGGATGGCCCCTCCGACGCCGACGACCGCTCGCGTGAGCCGTTGTTGTCCACGATCGCCGGGTTCGTGCTGCTCGGGGCGTTGCTGTACGTGCTGTCGATCAGCATCACGGCGCCGAGTGTCGATCCGGCGTTCGCTCCCTTCCTCGAACGCGCCCGCGCCGCCGCCAAGGAAGAGACGCCCGAGCAGATCGCCTCGACGCTGGGCGGCACGAAGTTCTTCCAGGAATTCGAGAAGGCGGTATACGAATTCAGGGAGACGATCAACGACAAGCAGGCCGCGGCCGGTCTAGAAACGTTCCGCGAGCAACTCGAAGGCGAATTGCGCGGCGACTGGCAGAAGGCGGAAACGACCAGGGAAGCGGCGCCGATGCGGGCCGCCTTGACGAAGGTCGATGAAGCGGCGGCGCAGGCCCGGCAGGCGTTCGCGGCATCGGCGTTCGCCCGCACCGCCCAGGCCATGCAACCTCCGGCGGACACGCTGCCGCTGTCGCCGTTCAGCGGGCCGCCGTCGAACAGGCCGATAGCGCGCGACGCCCGCGGCGACGCTGCTTTGCCGGCCGCGAACGTCGAGGCGCTGGGCCGATCGCTGTACACCGATTTCCTGTTGGCCGTCGAGTTGGGCGGCACCTTGCTTTTGGTGGCGACCGTCGGCGCCATCGCCATCGCCACGCGCCACGGGGAACGCCAGTCATGACGCCGCTGTCGCTGCACAACTATTTGATCGTTGGCGCCGCCCTGTTCGCGCTGGGCGCTATCGGCTTCCTGACGCGCCGCAATTTGATCATCATGTTCCTCTGCGCCGAAATGATGCTCCAGGGGGTGGCGCTTAATCTGGTGGCTTTCTCGCGTTCCTGGGGCAACATGCAGGGGCAGGCGTTCACGCTGTTCGTGGTAACGGTGGCGGCCTGCGAGGCGGCCATCGCCCTGGCCCTGTTCCTGGTGCTGTTCCGCTATCGCCGCTCGCTCGACGTTAGCCTCTGGCAAGACCTGCGCGAACCGGATCAAGAGGCGACCGTCGATGACGAGTCGCTGCCGGAAGCGCCGAAGGAGGAGCCGATGCCGCGCCTGACGCCGGCCGGCCACGAGCCGAAGCGTCCGCAAGAGACTAGCCCGGTGTGACCGTCGCCGCGCGCCGCTTTAAGGAGTGCATCCCTTGCTGCCCGACCTCTGGCTGATCCCCGCCCTGCCGCTGGCCGCCGCGGCTATTACCGCGTTCCTCGGCCCGCGCTATCTGCGCCAGCAAAGCCATTGGCCATGCATCATCGCCATCGCCCTGTCCTGCGTCCTGTCGCTGTTCGTGTGGAACGGCGTTGCCGGCATGGGCGAGGAGCAGGTCGCCGTTGGGCAATACTATTCCTGGTTCCGCGCCGGCACCGTCGATATCGGTTTCTCCCTCCGCGCCGACGCCCTGACGGCCGCGATGCTGGTGACAGTCACATTCGTCGGCAGCTGGATCGCCGTCTTCGCCGTCGGCTACATGAGCCACGAACGGGAACACAACGCCGGCTATGCCCGCTTCTTCGCCGCCGTCGCGCTGTTCATCTTCTCGATGACCGGACTGGTGCTGGCGGACAATTACATCGTCCTTTATGCGTTCTGGGAAGGGGTCGGCCTGTGCAGCTATCTGCTGGTCGGCTTCTGGTTCGCCAAGCCGTCGGCGGCCGCGGCGGCGCGCAAGGCGTTCCTCGTCACGCGGCTCGGCGATGTTGGCTTCTTCATCGGCATCATGCTTCTGTGGTCCAGTTTTCAGGTGCCGACGGCCAGCGGCGGTTGGTCCCTGGAATTCGACGGCGTCTTCGGTCATGCCAAACAAGTGGCGGCAACGAACCCCGGATTGGTGGCCACCATCTGCCTGCTGCTCCTGTGCGGCGCCGTCGGCAAGTCGGCGCAGTTCCCTCTCTACGTCTGGCTGCCCGACGCCATGGAAGGGCCGACGCCTGTGAGCGCCCTCATCCACGCCGCCACGATGGTGACGGCCGGCGTCTATCTCATCGCCCGGTCGATGCCGCTGTTTCACCTGGTCCCCGGAGTCCTCCTTACGGTGGCCTGCATCGGCGCCTTCACGGCGTTATTGGCCGCGCTCATCGCCCTGACGCAGACCGACCTCAAGCGCGTCCTCGCCTATTCGACCATCAGCCAGATCGGCTACATGTTCCTGGCGCTGGGCAGCGCCAATGAAGCGTCGTTGGTCGCCGCCGCCGTCATCGCCGGTATGTTCCACCTGATCACGCACGCCTTCTTCAAAGCGCTTTTGTTCCTGGCGGCCGGCAGCGTCATGCACAGCATGGGCAACGTCATTGACATGCGCCGTTTTAGCGGCCTGCGCTTCGCGCTGCCGACGACGCACTGGACCTTCCTGTGCGGCGCCCTGGCCCTGGCCGCCATCCCGCCGACGGCCGGCTTCTGGAGCAAGGACGAAATCCTCGGCGTCACGTTACACGCTTCCCATTCGGACGTACCTGGTGCCTGGCTCTACGTCTGGCTGTTCGCCGTCGGTCTGATCACCGCGGGGCTGACGGCCTTCTACACCTTCCGCGCCTACTTCCTTACTTTCCACGGCGAGTTGAAGACGCCGCCGGAAGCGGGCGAACACGTTCACGAATCGCCGGGCGTCATGCTCTGGCCGTTGCGCGTGTTGGCCGTCGGGGCGCTGTTTCTCGGTCTGATCCTCGGGCCGACGCACATCCTCGCCCACTTCCTCGAAGTCCACTGGTTCGCGCGGTCGTTCCCCGGTCTCCATGCCCCGGAAGGGGGACACGATATCGTCCTCATGGTCGCCAGTTCGCTAGTCGGCCTGAGCGGCGTCGCGGTGGCCTGGTGGATGTACGTGCGCTCGCCGGGCCTGGCCGGCCAGCTGGCGAATCGGGTCCAGACCCTCTATCAGCTGTCGCTCAACAAGTTCTACGTGGACGAGTTCTACCACGCCTTGCTGGTGACGCCGATGAACATGCTGGCGCGGGTTGGCCGCGTCTTCGATACTTACGTCGTCGATAGCTTGGTCGACCTCGTCGGCCACATTCCGCGTTTGGGCGGCCAACTCCTGCGGCCCATCCAGAATGGTCTGGTGCAGTTTTACGCCCTGGCCATGATGCTCGGCATGACGGTCTTCCTGGGCGCTTTGGTACTGCGCATGGTGCGTTGAAGACGCTTTCCCCACGTCAAAAGGTCTTCGGATGGGACTCGATCAACCTCGCCTGGAACTGCTGGCCCTGCTGCTGGTGCCGCTCGTCGGCGGCATCGCCGTGGCGCTGCTCGGCCCGAAACGCGGCGACGCCGTCCGCTGGACCAGCGCCGTCGTCGCCTTCCTGACGCTGTTCCTCGCCATTATGGTGACGGGCCGGTTCATGCGGTTGCACGTCAGCCTCGCCGAGGATATCGCCGCCGTGCGCGCCAAGGGAGTGCCGACGTTCCGGCCCGAGTTCGTGCCCGGCTCGCCCGGCGTCAAGCGCGACGAGAACTTGAAGCCGGTCGGGGAGGATCCTTACGGGACATCGTGGAACCTGTTACCCTTAGGCCGGGGCGCCGTGCAGTTCTATATCGGTGTCGATGGCTTAAACGTTTGGCTGATAATGCTGACCGCGGCCCTCACCGTGCCGGCCGTGCTGGTGTCGTGGACCTATATTCACGAGCGCGTCAACGAGTTTTATGCCTGGCTGCTCATCTTACAGACCGCGATGATGGGCATCTTCATGTCGTTCGACATCATCCTTTTCTACGTCTTCTTCGAGCTATCGTTGGTGCCGCTGTTCTTCCTCATCGGCATCTGGGGCGGCTCGGAACGACGGCACGCGGCCGGCAAGTTCTTCATCTATACCCTCACGGGCAGTCTTATCACGCTGCTCGGCGTGCTGGGCGTGGTCCTGGCCTGCTACACGAAGACCAATGGCGAATTGACCTTCTCCATTCCGCGCCTGGTCGAAATTGTCCATACCCGCCTTGCCCTTCCCGACAGGGCGGAGCAGGCGTACTGGGCGGGGGTGCAAACATGGGTCTTCCTGGCCTTGATGGCCGGCTTCGCCATCAAGGTGCCGCTGGTGCCGTTTCACACGTGGCTGCCGTTGGCCCACGTCGAGGCGCCGACCGCGGGCAGCGTGGACCTCGCGGGCGTGCTGCTCAAAGTGGGCGCCTATGGCTTCCTGCGCCTGTGCATTCCCTTGGCCCCCGACGTGAGCCTCAGTCTCGGCTTACCGTTGGTCAGTTCGCTGGCGGCCGTCGGCCTCGTCTACGGTGCTTATTGCGCCTACTCGCAGGACGACATCAAACGATTGGTGGCCTATAGCTCAGTAAGTCACTTGGGCCTGTGCATGTTGGGCATGTTCGCGTTGAACGTCGCCGGCGTCATGGGCAGTCTGATGCAGATGATCAATCACGGCCTCTCGACGGCCGGGCTGTTCCTCATCGTCGGCATGTTGTACGAGCGCTATCACACGCGCAAGATCGCCGACTACGGCGGCATGGCGGCGCGGCTGCCGATCCTCAGTGCCTGCATGGTCTTCGTCTGCATGTCGAGTGTCGGCTTGCCCGGCTTGAACGGCTTCATCGGCGAGGCGCTTAGTCTCATGGGCGTCTTCGAGCAGCAATACACGCGCGGCCAATTCCCGATTTACGGCGTCGTCGGCGCCACCGGCATGTTCCTCGGCGCCTGGTATCTGATGACCATGCTGCAGCGGGTCTTCTTCGGGCCGGTGAAGGAGCCGTCGCTTGCCGGGCATGGCCATCAGGCGCCTATTACCGACCTGACCTTCCGCGAAGTGCTGACGCTGGCGCCAGTGCTGATTCTGTGCCTGGTGATCGGCGTCTATCCGCAGCCGATGCTCGACACGGCGCGGCCCGACGTGGGCGTGATCGACAGCATCGCCACCCGCGCCCGCGAGCGCGACCGGGTGGCCACCGCCGAGCGCGAAGCGGCGCGTCCCGCCGTTGCCGAGAACGACCGACAGGGAGTGGCCCCGTGAACCCCGATATCGTCAAACTGCCGTCGGTTTCCGAGGTCGCCGCCTCGCAGGCGGGCGTCTTCGCGCTAGTCGTGCCGGAAATCGTCCTCATCGCGGCGGCCTGCGTGCTGTTCATTCTCGCCACCGTCCGCGGCGTCGGCCGCGAGCGCGCCGGCATCGCTGCCCTGCTCGCGCTGTTCGGAGCCGGGGTGGCGTTGTGGATTACGGCCGCCAAGTTTCCGTCCATCGAGGCGCGGCAGGAGAACATCCAGGAACGAACGGCCACGCTCAAGACGCTGGCCAGCAGCGATGGCAAAGCGATCGAAAAGAAAGCGCTCGACGAGGGGCAGCGCTCGGTCGAACTATCTCTCTATACCAACTCCATCTTGCAGAGTCGGATTGGATTGTTGACGCGCCTGATCGCTATCGTCGGCGGCATCGTGCTCGTTCTGTTCAGCTGGCATCAGGTCAGCCACTACCGCGCCGCCGAGTATCACGCTTGCTTGCTGGTCATCGTCGCCGGCCTAGGCTTGACCGGCGCTAGCAACGATTTGATTACGCTCTTCGTCGCGCTGGAACTCATTAGCATTCCAACCTATGTGATTCTCTATTTGCAGCGCACCGACCGCCAAGCCCAGGAGGCAGCCGCCAAATATTTCTTGCTCAGCGTCTTTTCGTCGGGGCTGTTGCTCTTCGGCTTCAGCTACATGTACGGCGTCACCGGCAGCACCAACCTGCCGGCCATGCTCGACGGCTTGCACTCGCGGCCGACGCAAGTATTAACGCTCGTCGCGGTCGTGATGGTCGTGGCGGGGCTAGGCTTCAAGATCACCGCGGTGCCGTTCCATTTCTACGCGCCCGACGTTTACCAGGGCGCGGCCCCCGCGGCGGCGGCTTTACTCGCCTTCGTGCCCAAGGTGGCCGGCTTCGTCGTCCTCTTGCGCGTCTTCGGCTTCATCTGGCCGCAATACGAATTCTGGCCCGGTTTGGTCCTCGGTCTGCGCGTGCCCACGGTCCTCTTCTGGATCCTGGCGACCATCACCATGACGGTCGGCAACGTCCTCGCCCTGTTGCAAGACAACCTGCGCCGACTGCTCGCCTATTCGAGCGTGTCGCACGCAGGCTACATGCTCATCGGCCTGGCGGCGGCCCCCGGTCTGAGCCTGGCGAGCTCGCCGATGGCGGGCGGGTCCGAGGCGGTACTCTTCTATTTGGTCGCTTACGCCGCCATGACGCTGGGCGCCTTCGCGGTCATCATCTACCTAGGCACGCAAGAACGCCCGGTCGAGACGGTGGACGACCTGGCCGGCCTGGGGCAATCGCATCCCGGCATCGCGCTGATGATGATGCTCTTTTTGTTCAGCTTGCTGGGGATGCCGCTGACCGCCGGGTTCGCCGGCAAATTGCTCATTTTCATGGGAGCGATGGCCCTGCCGGCCGAGGCCGGAGGCCAGGCGTTGCCCGACGTGGACAAGCTGCGCGAGTATGCCCTGATGCTCCGCTGGTTGGCGCTGATCGGCGCCATCAACGCGGCCATCGGCGGGTGGTACTACCTGCGCATCATCGGCGCCATGTACCTGCGGTCGCCGTTGAAGGCACTGACGCCGACGCGCACCTGGCAAGGTTTGGCGGCCATGTGGATTTGCGCGGCCGTGACGCTGGGGCTGGGTATCTATCCCTGGCCCCTGGTGAAAGCGGCGCACAAGACGGCGGCGTTTCCCGAGAAGCTCAGCGATCAAGCGAAGGCGCCCTGATACGATCTTGTTTACGTTTCGCGGCCCCTCGCGAAACGTAAACAAGAGAGCGCCGCGCAATTCTTCCCATCCCTTTCGTTCTCCCATTCGTCGAAACTAATGGGCACGGCCCCGGCGTGGGCTATAATATTTCTGCACGACGGTTCCGCACGTCCGCGAAGGCGACGCACCTGGAGACGATTCCCATGGCCACCGTTCAGGAACCCGGCCAAGCTACTTACTGCCCCAAGCACGAAGCCTTCGTCGATGATCGGCTGCGGCGATTATTGTTGCGGGTGCGCTTGCACGACGTGGCGGCCGCGCTGCTCGGCTTCGGCATCCTCACCCTGCTCTATGGCCTCGGCATGGTCGTCGCCGACAAAGCGTGGGAACTGTCGTCTTTAGCGCGGCAGCTGGGGTTCGGAGTCTACGCCAGCGGCAGTCTCGCCTACCTCGCCTTCTTCGTGGGCTGGCCGTTCTTGCGAAGTATCAATCCGTATTACGCCGCCCGCCAGGCGGAAGCGGTGATCCCCGGAGCGAAAAATAGCGTCGTCAACTGGCTCGACTTGCGTGACCGCAATCTGCCGCCGGCCATCCGCGGGGCAGTCGGCCAGCGCGCCGCCCGGGATCTGGGGACGGCCGACCTCGACCGCGTCGTCAATGTCCGGCGTCTCCTGTGGCTCGGCGGCGCCGCGCTCGGCCTCTGCTTCACGGGACTGGTTCTTCTCGTCGTCTTTCGACCGACGCAGTTCTTTTCGCTCTTGGGCCGGGCCTTCGCGCCCTTCGAGAGCCGCCTGATTCAGTCGGCGACTACGGTCGAACTGCTGGAACCGGCCGAGGGCTACGCCGTTGTCTCCGTCAATCAGCCCGTCAACTTCCGCGTGCGCGTCGAGGGCCGTTTGCCGCGCGTCAATCAACCTGACGCCTTGAAACTCCTCTTCCGCTACGACCTTGATGAGCCGCTCTATCAGGAACGCTTGCTCGAAGAGACCGAGCGCGACCGCGAATTCGGCCTGCGCCTGCCGGGCAACGAAGTCCGCAATGGCTTCTGGTATCGCATCGCCGGCGGCGACTTTCGCACGGCGGAATATCGCATCGACGTTCGTTCGGCGCCTCTCATCAAGCGCTTCGAGGTGAATTACCGCTATCGCCCCTACCTGATGCGCCTCGACCGCCTGCACGATCTGCCGAATCTCGAAGGGCCGCGCGGCACCGAGGTGACGCTCACCGCCTGCGCCAATCGCCCCGTGAAAGACGGCCAATTGCGCTTCGACGGCGCCAGCCAACCGATAAAGGGCCGGCCGGTCGTCGGCAGCCCCGACGCGATTGCCTTCCGCTTCGTCCTCGACAAGGACACGACCTACCGCATCCGCTTCACGGCCAGCGACGGCGAGGCGAGCGGCGATTCGGTGCCCTACACGATCAAGGTGCAACCCGACAGGGCGCCGGTCGTCGTCCTCACCAAGCCGAACGAGGACGTATCGCTGCCGGCCGATGGTATCCTCAAATTGCAGGGCCACGCGACCGACGATTTTGGTCTGACCAACCTGACGTTGCGCATGCGCCTCAAGGACGGCCCCGGCTTATTCCCGAAGGTCTATCGTGAAGAAGACCAGAAGCCGGGCAAACCGTTGTTCCGCTTCGAGGACGGCTCCTACCCGCGCAGCCTGGAATACCTGGATGTTGTTGAGTTCGCCAAGGTCCGCGACGGGCAGGGTCGGGCCATGAAGCTCAAGCCGGGCAGCGTCGTCGAATACTGGCTGGAGGCGACCGACAATTGCGACTACCCCGGTCCCAACGTCGGCCGTACCGAACGCACCTATCGCGTCACCATCCTGGAGCCGACGAATACCGACCTGAAGAAGAAGGAGCAGGAGCGCAAGGACGCCGAGAAAGAGAAGCAGGACCACAAGCAGAAGCAAGACCAGCAGCTGAAGGACGAGGAGAAGAAGCGCAACGAGCAGGCGACCCCCGAGCAGCAAGCCCAGCGCGACGAGCAGCGCAAGAAAGACCTGGAAAAGCAGGCCGAGGAGTTGAAGAAACAACTCGACCAGAAGCAGGACCAGGGGAAGAACAAGCCAAACCCGGCCAAGGGCGACCCCAAGGACAAGGGGGACAAGAAGGAGCAAGGCAACCAGGGCGACAAGGGGGACAAGAAGCCGGGCGACAAGAAGGACGGCCCCCCGGAAAAGAAGCCGGGCGACGACGGTACCAAGAAGCCGGACGGCCCCGGCGAGAAGCCGACGCCGGACGGCAAAAAGGGCGAGCCGAAACCCGAGCCGGGCCAGGGCGACAAGCCCGAGGACAAAGCCGGCGCCGACAAGGGGCAAGGACCGAAGGACAATAAGGATCCCGGCACCGACAAGGCTGCCGGCGACCAAAAGGGCGATGGCAAACCCGGCGACCAAAAGGGCAAGGGCACCAGCCAGCCTGGCGATAAGCCGGCCGAAGCCAAGCAGGGCGACAAGAAAGAGGGCGCCGCGCCCGGACAGGGCAAGGGCGCCGAGCCGAAAGCCGACGGCGCCGCCAAGCCCGACCCGTCCGCCGCGACGGCCCCGGACGCGAGCGCCAAGCCCGGCGAGGACGGCAAACCGACGCCGGACGGCGCCAAGGGGGGCGACAAGAAAGAAGGCCCCAACGGCACCGCCTCCAAAAATCCCAAAGAGAAGGGCGACAAGAAGCCTACGGGCGGCGACCCGAGTACGGCGGAAGCCGGCCTCGACAAACAAGAGGCATCCCAAGGCAGCCCCGGCGATAAGCCGGGACCGGGCCAAAACGCCAGCGCCGCCGACGCGGCCCAGAAGGAAAAGAAAATGAAGGGGGCCGGCGGCGATGGCCAAAAGCGCCGGGACGCCGTCAAGGATTTGCAGGACATCGCCCGCAACGCCAAGGATCCGCAAGCGCGCGAAGCCGCCGAGAAAGCGCTGAAGGAAGCCGGCGAGAAAGTGCCCGTCAACGGCAACCCCGACAACGCCGAACGGGCCACCGAGACGCCGAAAGATCCGCTCTCCGGCGCCACCGGCAAACCTGCTCCACCCGACGACAAGATCGACGGCCGCGCGAAGGGGAACGCGCCGCCCGATGCCAAGTTGCAAGGGCAGCCCAAGCCGCCCGACCCGAACGCGCCGCCCAGCGCCGAGGCGCCGAGCGGCCAGTCCAAAAAACCCGCGGCCGGCGAGGGGACCGCGAGTAATGCCAAGGAACCCGGCGACGACGGCAAGGGCATCAAACCCGGCCCCGGCGATCAACCCGGCAACGCTCCCGGCGGCACCGTCAACGGCAGTCGCGACGACGCCAACGCCATGCCATCCACCGCCGCCGAAGCCGAGGCGATGGCCGCTGACTTAAAGAACAAGCTCAAGGCCGGCGAGTTGCAGCTGCAAACCTTCAGGGACGCCTTCAAGAACAAGGACGCCCTGGAAAAGCTCAAACTCTCTCCCGAGGAAGCGGCCGACTTCCTCAAGAAGTACCAGGAAAGCCTGAAAGACCTGGGCGAACGGGCCAAGGAAATGGACAAGCTCGCCCAACCCGGCGCTATCGGCAAACGGCCGCACAACCCCGGCCCACGCGAGATCAAGCCAAGCGTCGGCAACCCGGCCAATCCCCTGCAAGGCATCGGCCCGCTGCTGCCCCCGGCCGAGTATCAATCTTCGTACCGCGAATTCACCGAGGACGCCGCCCGCATGAAGCCGAAGCGGGAGAAGAAG
>JBBSES010000072.1:0-12742 GCA_038239465.1 Gemmatales bacterium | reverse complement strand
GCCCGCCGCCCCCCCCCCCCCCCCCCCCCCCCCCCCCCCCCCCCCCCCCCCCCCCCCCCCCCCCGCCCCCCAACCCCATCGCGTACCTGAACCCTCCTCCTCTCGTCGCGCTCTATCATCTAGTGAACCCGCGCGTTGACGCCCCGCGCCGCCCCCACTACCTTTACCCCTTGATCCCTTTTTGGCCGACGAACAGGGCGGACCCATGCCGACGTACGATCCGCGGAGCATCGAGGCGCGCTGGCAGCGCTTTTGGGAAGAACGGCAAACCTTTCGCACGCCCAACCTCTCCGACAAGCCCAAGTGGTACGCCCTCGACATGTTTCCCTATCCCAGCGGCGCCGGGCTGCACGTCGGCCATCCCGAAGGGTACACCGCCACTGACATCCTCTGTCGCTGGCGACGCATGCGCGGCTTTCACGTCATGCACCCCATGGGCTGGGACGCTTTCGGCCTGCCCGCCGAGCAATACGCCATTCAGACCGGCACTCATCCGCGCGTCACCACGCAGGCGAATATCGACAACTTTCGCCGGCAGATCAAGATGCTCGGCTTCAGCTACGACTGGGACCGCGAGGTCAATACCACCGATCCGAAGTACTTCAAGTGGACCCAGTGGATCTTCCTCCAGTTGTTCGACACCTGGTACGACGCCGAGCAACAGCGCGGCCGGCCCATCGCCGAGTTGTCCATCCCCGGCGATATTGAAGCACAGGGCGCGGACGCGGTGCGCTCGTATCAAGACGGCAAACGCCTGGCCTATCAAGCCGAAGTTCCCGTCAACTGGTGCGCCGAGTTGGGCACGGTTCTGGCCAATGAGGAAGTGATCGACGGCAAATCCGAACGCGGCGGCTATCCCGTCGTGAGAATGCCCCTGCGTCAATGGCTGCTGCGTATCACCGCATATGCCGACCGCTTGCTCAACGATTTGGAAAGCGTCGATTGGCCGGAGCCGATCAAGAAGATGCAGCGCGATTGGATCGGCCGTAGCGAGGGGGCCGAGGTCGATTTCAAGCTGCAAAAAAGGGAACAAGCCATCCGCGTCTTCACGACGCGGCCCGACACTTTGTACGGCGCCACCTACATGGTGGTGGCCCCGGAACATCCGTTGGTCGAGACGATAACGACAGCCGCGCAGAAGGCCGCCGTGCAACAGTACGTGGGCGAGGCCGCGCGCAAGAGCGACCTGGAACGCACCGAGTTGGCCAAGAAGAAGACCGGCGTCGCTACCGGGGCCAACGCCATCAATCCGATGAATCGGCAGCCGGTCCCGGTATGGATCGCCGACTACGTACTGAGTACCTACGGCACCGGCGCGATCATGGCCGTCCCCGCGCACGACGACCGCGATTTCGATTTCGCCCGGCAGTATCACTTGCCCATCCGCCCGGTGGTTTTGCCGCCCAAGGAATGGCTGCTGGCGACGGCGCTGGGCAAGGCGGTGGTTCAACACCTGGAACGCAAAGTCGATGGCGCCGAGCCGCCGCCGACGTTGCCGCCGTCGGCCTCGGCCTGGCTGGGCAAGGCTAGCCGCGCCTGGACGACCTACGAAGGCGACGCCGGCAAGGTCATCGAACTGCTCTATCGCGAAAACCTGAGCGCCTTCGATCAGGTCTATTGCGACGAAGGGATAGCTATCAATTCCGGTCTCTTCGATGGCCAACCGACCGCGGAGGTCAAACGCCTTATTATCGATCATTTACAGGAGCAAGGCATCGGCACGCGCAAGGTGAATACCAAGCTGCGCGACTGGCTGTTCAGCCGGCAACGCTATTGGGGCGAGCCGTTCCCGATCCTGCACGAGTTAGACGCCGCCGGCCTGCCCACTGGCTTCACGCGCGCTCTGCCGGAATCGGAGCTGCCGCTGACGCTGCCCGACTTGCAGGATTACAAGCCTTCTGGCCGGCCGGAACCGCCGCTGGGCAAAGCCACCGACTGGCTAAACGTCACCATAGACGGCAAACGTTATCGCCGCGAAACCAACACCATGCCGCAGTGGGCCGGCTCGTGCTGGTACTACCTGCGCTACCTCGATCCGCATAACGACAACGCCTTCTGCGACCCGGTCAAGGCGAAGCACTGGCTGCCGGTGGACCTGTACGTCGGCGGCGCCGAACACGCCGTCCTCCATCTGCTCTATTCGCGGTTCTGGCATAAAGTCCTTTTTGACCGGGGCCATGTGCCAACGCCAGAGCCGTTTCACAAATTGGTCAACCAGGGCATGATCCTGGGCGAGATGGAATACACCGGCTACAAGTATCGCGGCCAGTGGGTGTCGTCCCATCAAGTGCTGGTGAAGGAAGACGTCACCGCGGCCCTGCATGACGAGGAGATCAAGATCGCGGCCGAGGACGTGGAGAAGAACGGCGACTTCTTCGTCCTGAAAGCGGAGCCAAGAATTCGCATAGCCGCCCAGTCGCACAAGATGTCGAAGGCGCGCGGCAACGTCGTCAACCCGGACGACGTGGTCAAGCGCTACGGCGCCGATAGCCTGCGCCTGTTCGAGATGTTCATGGGCCCGTTGGAAGCGACCAAACCGTGGAGCATGGCCGGCGTCGAGGGGGTGCATCGTTTCCTGGCCCGCGTCTGGCGCCTGGCCATCGACGACCGCGCCGAAGCCATGAGTCTCTCGGAATCGGTGAGCGATAACGACCCCGACCGTGACACGCTGCGCCAGCTGCACCGCACGATTCAACGGGTGACGGAAGACCTGGAAGCGATGCGATTCAACACCGCCATCGCCGCCATGATGGAGTTCACCAACCACTTGACCAAGTTGACGGCGCGGCCCAAATCGGTGCTGAAAACATTCATGCTGCTGCTGGCCCCCTTCGCGCCGCACTTGGCCGAGGAACTGTGGCATCTGTTAGGCGGCGCGGACACGCTGGCCTACGAACCGTGGCCCGCGTTCGATCCCGCGCTCACCAAAGCGGAAGAGGTCGAGGTGCCGGTGCAGATCAACGGCAAGCTACGGGCGAAGTTGCTCGTCGCGCCGGACCTGGACAAAGCGGCGTTGGAAGCGGCCGCTCTCGCCGACGACAAGGTAAAGAGCCTGCTCGAAGGCAAGCAGGTGAAGAAGGTGATCGCGGTGGTGGGGAAGTTGGTGAATATCGTGGTGGCGGGGTGAGGGGCGCGGCTGGCTTTGTCGCTCGACCGCGCTCGTAACTCCGCCAGCAGAGCTTGGGAAGCAAGATGCGTTAGCTCGCGGGCGGAGCATCCGGCGTCTCAACTTTTGCCGGTGGCGCCGGGGGTTGGGGTGGCGACGATTTGACGTATTGCTTCAGGATTTCCTCCGGGGCGTTTGGCAGAGTGATGGCACGCGGCTCTTCCGGCAAGTCGCTGCCGATCCACTTGAATCCTTGTTTGTCGGGTAGAATCATTGGAGTACGTCCTAAAATCATTTTTTGAATCGGCCATTCACGTTTGCCCGCCACACGGTGAGGCGGCATTCTTTGAGCAAATGCCCTTCCGACCAAACCCGCGGTCGATATTGCCCTGCTTCGCGGTACACGACGTTCCATTTCATGAAACCGCGTTCGACCACTGCCTCGGAACTGGAAAAGTGGATCGTATCCGTTTCCGCGAAAACGGGAGGCCGGCTCTCCACCGCGTCGATAAGTCGCACGGTGATGGCCGGGTCTCGAAGAATGTCGTCGGCCAATAATAAGGCAACTACATCGAAGGGCGATGCTTGCGGGACCGACATGTGCTACTCCGAGCAACAAGCGTTGTATTGCGAAAGCTTACCACGGCCTCAATCAAGGCACCAAATAATGTCGCTCAGCGCACGTCTAACGTATACTCGGGGTGGCCCAGCGCATCGCTCTCGCGCGTCAGCCGAAACGATTTGCCGAACACCTTTGATTTAAGCCAGCCGGCTTGTTTGCGCGTGGCCACGTAGCCCTTCGCCGTGTTTCGTAGGATATTGAACTCCAGGCGTTCTTCACGCACATCGATCAGCCAGTATTCGGGAATGGCGGCGCGGTGATAGAGGTCGTAAAGCCGTTCCGTATCTTTTATCACCGAGCTATCGCTGAGGATTTCCAGGACCATGTCGGGCGTACCTTCGAGTTCCACGATGCCTTCCGACTTGCCCTGTATGAGACGAACTCGATTGCTTCGAAGCGTCGCCGTCGAGACGAAGAGGGCGTCTGGCTCGCAGGAGAGGTCGGCGGCCACATGCGTGAGCCGCATCCCGTCCGGGATGTAACGGCCACTCTTGCCTTCACGCGCCAGGGTGCCCAGCACGCGGTTGCATTCCTGTTTAATCTGGTTGTGGAAAAAGAGTTGTTCCATGCTCACATCCACCCACACTTCGCCGGCCAGGTAGCAGATGCGGCCCTCTTCGGGAAACGCCTCCGAGCGCGTCCACTGACGAAATGACTCCAGGTCCACGATTTTCGCGGGAATATGCACGGCTCGATAGTCAACGACAATCGAGTAGGGCACGGCCGCAACGCGAAGTTTTTGGATCATGGCGCATAGGCTCCGGCTCTGGCAGAGTTTGCCAATATGGGTCTGACTTCCGTCCTAACGCACATCCAGTGTGTAATCTGGATATCCCGCCGCGTCGATCTCGCGCGTAAGCCGAAACGATTTGCCGAACACCTTCGACTTGAGCCAACCGCCTTGCTTGCGCGTGGCTACGTAGCCCTTGGCCGCGTGCCGCAGGATATCGAAGTCCAAACGTTCGCCGCGAACATCGACCAACCAGTACTCGGCAACGCCAGCGAGCCAGTAGAGATGGTGGAGCGTTTCCGTGTCTTTCCTGACCGAACCGTCGCTGACGATCTCGATCGCCACGTCCGGACAGCCTTCCATTTCCACGTATCCTACTCTGGCTCCTTCGACCGGGCGCACGCGCTCCGCCATCAATCCTTCATGCGTCACGAACGATCCGTCCGGGACGCAAGACAGGTCGGCTGATTCGTGCGTAAGGCGCAGGCCATCCGAGAAGAATCGGCCCAGACGCTCCCTCTTGACGAGGCTGGCAAGCACGGCACAGAACTCCGTCTTCACCTGATTGTGCCAGAAGACCTGCTCTTTGCTCATATCTATCCACACCTCGCCCGCCAAATAGCAGATGCGGCCGTCCTCGGGAAAGTCGTCGGATCGCGCCCAGTGAAGAAACGAGTCCAAAGCGACGACATCCGCGGGAACGTGGACCGTTTGCCGGTCGGCGACGATAGTGTACGGGGTCGTTGCGGCACGAAGCTTTTGGATCATGGCTTATGACTCTCCGGCGGTTTCTCCTGTCGTATGTGAGCATATCCGACCATGCCTCACAAGTCCTTGCCGCCAGGCAAAGTCAGCGTCAACAACTCGCCGAGCGCGGTGCCCAGTTGCCTCGATGCCAGGCGCGTATCCCCGGCCAGGCGCCACAATTCGCGCGCCAGCCACGGCGACCGGACCAGCGACGACGCAAGGCGAAACGGCGACACGCGGCCACCCGCCAGGAGTGCCGTCAGACGCGATGACAGTGCGGTGTCAGCGGCATCGGAGATGGCGCGAACGCAGCCGAAGGGGACGCCCCGGCGCGTGCAGTGCCGGGCGATAATCGCCGATTCCATGTCCACGGCGGCGGCGCCGGTTTGTTCGCCGAGGCGCCGTTTCTCGACGGGATCGGCGATGATGCGCGAAGATGCCAGCAGCGCCGCGCGATGCAGCGGCGGCCGCCATGCGCCGGGGGGCAGCGCGCCCGGCCACGTCGTCGGCCAGCGATTGCCATCGAGGTCGATGACCTCGGTCGCCAGGAGGATGTCGCCGATTTGATATTGAGATTGGAGCGCGCCGGAGAAACCGGCGGAGAGGACGAGTTTGGGCCGATAGGGCACGTTGCCCACCAACGGCCCGGAGAGAAGCCAGTCGAGAGCGGTCGCGGCGGCGGTTGGCCCGACGCCAGTTTCCAGCACCAGCACCGATAGCCAGGAGGGGCCGCAGAAGCGTGCCCAGCACGGGGCGCCGGGAAAGCGCTGATGGGGACGAAACTCGCGCCGGAACGGAGCCGATTCCCGCCCCAGCGCGAAGAGGATGCAAGGGTCGTCGAAGACGATGGCGGACACGTCAGGTCACGTTCCACATCAACATCTTGAACGTATCGCCCAACTTGTGGTTGACCCCGAGCGCCGCGGTGGCCTCGAAGCCGCTGTGGACCATGCAATGCTCGCAGCGCGGGTCCTTGCCGGGGCCGTAGTTTTCCCAGGGCGTATCGTTCATCAGGCCGTCGAAGGTGTCGTGATGCTCGTCGGTGATGAGATAGCATGGCCCCTTCCAGCCCTTGACGTTGCGCGTCGGATTGCCCCAGGCGGTGCAGCTCAACTCGCGTTGGCCGCTGAGGAATTCGAGATAAATGGGCGACGACATCATGCGATGTTTCTTCAATAGCTTTTGGCATTCTTGAAACTTGGCGCGGATGTCGTCGCGTGTCAAGAATATCTCGGCGGCGCCGTCGGGATTGGTCTGCTTGACGGCCGTGTAGCCGTAGGCGGGCGACAGCAAGAAGCCGTCCACGCCCAACTTCGCCAGGTAAGTATACAACGCATCGATTTCGTCGATGTCGGTTTCCTTGAAGATGGTTGTGTTGGTGCATACCAGGAAGCCGGCTTCCTTGGCGGCGCGGATGCCTTCGACGGCGGCCTTGAAGACGCCGTCGCGCTCTACCGCTTTATCGTGGGTCGCCTCCAAACCATCCAGATGAACATTAAAGAAGAAGCGGCTGGTGCGGCGGAACTCATGCAGCCGTTTCTTGATGAACATGCCATTGGTGCAAAGATAAATGTTCTTGCGCCGGCGTAGGATGGCGCGCGTGAGCTTGCCGATTTCCGGGTAGATCATCGGCTCGCCGCCGCAGATGCTGACGATCGGGGCGCCGGCCTCGTCCACGGCTTTGAGGCATTCCTCGACGGACAGCTTTTCCTTGATGGATTGGGAATACTCGCGGATACGGCCACAGCCGGTGCATGTGAGGTTGCAGGCGTGCAACGGCTCCAACATCAGCACCAGAGGAAAGCGCTTTGCCCCGGACAGCTTCTTGCGGGCCATGTAGCCCGCCATCGTGGTCGTCAGCGTCAGCGGGAAACGCATGGTTCTGCTCCAATGCTATCGTGGGGTTGGGCCGTATTGTTTACGTTTCGGGCCGCGCGATAGCGCGTCAGCGCCATCAGCGGGAAGTAAAGCGGATACATGTGATACTTCAGATAAAAGACCTTGGGGAAGCCGGTACCGGTGAATGGCTCCTCCCGCCAGCCGCCGTCGGCCGTTTGCGTGGCCAACAGATAATCGATGCCAGCGCCAACTTCATCGCTCTCCGCCTCTCCCGCGGAGATCAGTCCCAGTAAAGCCCAGGCGGTTTGCGAGGCGGTGACGATCCCCTGTCCGGCGAGGCTCGGATCGTCGTAGCTGCGGCAGGTCTCGCCCCAACCGCCGCTCGGTTGCTGCACCTGTTTCAGCCAGGCCACGGCGCGACGCACCAGGGTAGCTCGCATGTCGTAGCCAACTCGATTTAATCCGGCCAACACCTGCCAGGTGCCGTAAATGTAATTGACCCCCCAGCGGCCCAGCCAGGCGCCGGTCGCCTCTTGCGTTTTCGCCAGAAACGCGACCGCGCGATCGATCTCCGAGTTTCCAACACGATAGCCGTAATGTCCCAACGCTTCCAACGCCCGGCCGGTGATATCGGGACAACTCGGATCGAGCATGGCGTTGTGATCGGCGAACGGCACGCGCGTCAAAATCTCACGGTTGATCTCGCGGTCGAAAGCGGCCCAACCGCCATCGCGGTTTTGCATGGCCATTAACCAGCACAGGCCGCGCGCCGCCGCGGGAGAATTTTCTTGTTCCACGTTTCGCGTGCGCGCTAACGCCATCAGCACCATCGCCGTATCGTCGGTATCGGGGTAAAAGGCATTGCGATACTCGAAGAACCAACCGCTCGGTTCGAGTCCCTGATTGGTCACGGTCCAATCGCCCGGTTGCCGTACTTCACGGTCGAGGAGCCATTGAACGCCGTCATCGATCTCGGGCCGGTCGCGCGTCAGGCCCGCGTCGGCCAGGCCGATCAGGGTCAACGCCGTGTCCCATACCGGCGAGAAACAGGGCTGCAAGCGAATGGTAGCCTCGTCCTCGATCATCAGGTCGTCGAGTTGTTTTATCGCCCATTGCATCTCGGGCGCGTCGTCGCCGTGGCCCGCGGCGCGTAGGCAGATAATGGTGTAAACCATCGGCGGAAAGATGGCGCCAAGGCCGTCGCTCTGGGCGAAGTGCGTTCGCATCCAGGCCCAGGCGCGGTCGAGCGCGGCGCGGCGCAACGGTCCCAATCCAACGCGCGATACGACCTTGTACGCTCTATCGAGCAAGAGGAAAAAGTTGGTCCACGTCAGCCAGCGGCGCGTCGGCGGATGGGGCCACATGGGTGCCATCGGGTCGCCGAGGAACAGTTCGCGGATGCCGAGTTCCTCGGGCAATTGGCGCACCGGACGCAGAGCGCAGAAGATGCTCAGCGGCACCACGATGGTGCGCGTCCATGCCGACATCGAATAAATGCTGAAGACCAACCATGAGGGGAGCAGCATCATCTCCGGGGCGACCGCGGGGCAGTTGTCGTAGGGGAATTGGCCCAGCAGCGCCAGGTAAAATTTGGTGAAGCTATTGCATCCGGCGGCGCCGCCGAGCGATCGGATGAGGGCACACGCCTGGCGCATATACGGCAAGTCGGCGTCGTATCCCGCCAACTTCAGCGCGAAGTAAGCCTTCACCGACACGGTCAAATCGGAGGGACCGCCGGGATAGTTGTTCCAGCCGCCGTCGGCTTGCTGGTGATCCAGGATGTAACGCGCCGCCTTGCCGACGCGCTCGTCCCCCTCGCGGCCGAGGTAGGCCATGAGGAGGATGTACTCCGATTCGAGGATGGTATCGCCCTGCAGCTCGCCGACCCAATGGCCGTCCGCCTGCTGTAAGCCGATCAAATGCCGGCGCGCGCGGCGTATGCCGGCGTACAAGCGGCCCGCGAAGGACCGGGATGGAGGAGAAGGGGATGCGGGCGCCGCGACGGTCTGCGATCCTTGCATGGGGGAGTCCTTTTCCCTCGTCGGCATTCATGCCTTTCCGTAACCGGGGCAATCTACCGTGCCATCCATTTCCGCCGCAAGATGAACTGGGGTCGAGTGCGTCGTTGAGCGACGCATTCAAAAGCGAGAAACGACGAGCAAAGCTCCGCCAATGGCAAGGAGGTCTTCCAAAAGTGCGATCGGCAAATCCTTGGCATACCCCCCGCGCACGATGCCGCGGCGCGCGTGGTAGCCCGCGAAGGCGGCGGCCAGCGCACCGAGGCCGCCCAAGACAGCCGCGAAGAGAACAGAAATACCGGCGGCTAGCGATAAGGCCGCGGCGCAGAACGCGCCGAAGACAATGCGCGCACTCAAAGGACCAACTTGGATGCGCGGCGGGATCGGCAATTTATCTCCGATCAGTTCGCCGACCGCCATCAGGGAAAACACGATGACCGAAGGGAGGTATCCGACGAAAGCCAGTGCCGTGCCCGCCAGCGGCAACCAACTGCCATAGGCCGCCGCGGATATCACGGCGATGCCCATCATCGTGCGCAAACCGCAGACGCAGCCAATGGCGAAACAGAGCAGATAGGCCACGGGTGCCGGCATCGGGATGAATCGCTTTCTCGGTTGCCACGCTCAGGCCAACATATCGCCCACCACGTGTCCGTCTGCCACCAACGGCAGCGGTCGCCCCAGGCGGTCGGTCAACTCGGTGCGCGGGTCGAAGCCGAGCAGGTGATAGACGGTCGCCAGCACGTCTTTCGGCGACACGGGCCGGTCGGTGACGGTGCCGCCGATGCGATCGGTGCGGCCGACCACGCGGCCCCGCGCCACGCCGCCACCCGCGAACATACAGGTATAGGCGCGCGACCAGTGATCGCGGCCGCCGTCGCGCTGGGTGTTGATCTTCGGCGTCCGCCCGTGTTCGGTCAGGCACAGGACCAGCGTTTCGTCGAGCAAGCCGCGCTGATCGAGGTCGTCCACCAGGCCGGCGAAGGCGCTATCCAGCCCCGGAAGCAATTCATCGCGCATGCGCGGATAGTGCGACCAGTGGGTATCCCAACCGGAGCCAGCGAGGCCGTATTCGTCCCAGAAGACGCTGACGAAGCGCGAGCCGGCCTCGACCAACCGCCGCGCCGTCAGCGCCGCCTGGCCGAACAGCGTCATGCCGTAGCTGGCGCGCAGCCGATCCGGTTCGCGGCCCAGGTCGAACGCCTGGCGCACCTGCCGCGACTGCATCAGCGACAGGGCCATTTGCCGATAGCGGTCGTTGCTCTGGCCCGCATTGCCGCCGTCGAGGTCGCGCCGCGCCTGCTCCACCTGCTGCATGAGGCTACGGCGTCGGTCGAGCCGGTCGAGCGTCACGTCGGCGGGCAATTCCGACAGGCCGGCGAGTCCGAATCGGCTCTCGGGGCTGACGCCGAGGTACGGGTCGGCAACGTCGAGCTTCTGATCGTTGAGCGTCCTGGGTAGGGTGCGCGTCGCCTGGCCGCGAAACTCGGCCCAGACGGGATTGTACGCCGCGCCGAGGAAAGCCGCGTAGGGACCGGCGCGCGGCACCTCGCCGACGCGCTGGCTGCTGAAGGGAAAGGGCAGCGCCACGTTGTCCGGGGCGGCGTCGCCCGGCCGGGGCGTCTGGCGGCCCAGATAATCGACCACACTGCCGACGAACGGCCAATGGCGGCTATCGCGCGGATTCAGCTCCATCGGCCCATCGATGGTCGGCACGCCGGTCAGGGCATAAGCGACGCCGTGCAGCGGATGCGGGTGCGTCATCGAGCGCACCACCGTTACCTTGTCCATCACGCGCGCCAGGTTCGGCAAGCCCTCGCAGACGTCGCCGCCTACGAGGCGCGAGCGAATGGGTTGGAACTCGCCGCGAATCTCGACGGGGGCGTCGGGCTTCATGTCGGCCCATTCCAGCTGACTGGCCGCGCCGTAAAGGTAGAGCAGGATGCACGATTTCGCCTTACCAAAGCCGCCCGATGCGGCGGGACGTGGGGAGGCGGAGACGCGCAACAGGTCGGACAGGGTGGCGTTGCCCAGGGCCAGGCTGCCGGCCCAGAGCATGTCGCGGCGCGTGAGGCCATCGCAGAGTTTCTTGGCGGAACCGAGCAACCGGAGCATGGCGGCGTCTCCGAGAAGGCAGGCGAGGCGGGATAGCGGGGGGCGGGTGTTAGGGAAATCGTAAACGGTCGCGGCTTCGGGGGCAACGAAGAAGCGGGCGTCGTGGGCGGATCGGGCCGTTCAACTCCGAACCGCCCCTTCCGCGATGCTGCCGTCGGCGTTGAACGGCAGCCACAATATTCCGGCGCAGACAAACAGGGCGGCGACGAAGAGGGGCACGAATGGCCAGCCCAACAGCTGCACGATGGCACCGGCCGCGAAGGGAAACGACGCCGTGCCCAGGTTGCCAAACATGTTCATGCTGACGAACACGGGCACGACGTGTTTGCCGCCCATGTCGATCGTGATGGCGTAGGCCACCCCATTGGACAGGCTAGCGCAGAATGACCCGATAGTTAGTAGCGCCGTCGTCAGCAGGGCGTCGGCGGAAAGCAAAGCGGCCATACAGAACAAAGCGGCCACGAACAAGCTGGCGAACGTCAAGCCCTGCCGGGCCAACCGCCGGCTGCCGGTGCGGTAAAGGATCCAGTCGGAGATTATTCCGCCGACGGGGGCGCCGACTGCGAGCGCGATGAGAGGAATTCCTACAATGAAGCCGGCAAACTTAAAATCCGCGCCGCGCGCCTCCATCAAAAAGCCCATGAACTTGGTCTGATAAAAACCAACGGCGCCCGCCTTGAAGAATTGAGCTATGTTGATGCACCACATGGCCCGGCTGCTTAAAATACGCGCCCACGGCGTCGGCTCGGTCGGGGGGACCAATTTCGCTTCCACGTCCTCCAGCGGGCCGCGGATCAGCGCCACCTCGGCGGCGTTGACGGAGGGATGCTCGCCGGGTCGGTCGCGGAACCACCAGTAAAACCAGGCGGCCCAGGCCAGGCCGGGAAGCATATAGAGCAAGAACACCGACCGCCAGGCCATGCCCAGGAGAAGCAGGGTGGTCAGGTTGCCTCCGAGGAAGCCGCCGACGCCCATGCAACCGGCCATCAGGCCGCTGGCGAAGGCGCGGCGCGACGCCGGGAACCAGCGCGCCAGCGTGCTGGTGGCGCAGGGAAAGATACCCGCCTCGGCGGCTCCCATGGCGAAGCGGCCGAAGAGCAAGAGCGGAAATCCAAACGCCAGTCCGCAGATGCCCGTCGCCACCGACCAAAGCGCGCAGAAAAAGGCCAGCGACTTTCGATTGCCCCAGACGGTGCCCAGCCAGCCGCCCGGCAATTGGAAAATCGCGTAGGTCATGAAAAAGGAGCCGAGCAGCCAGTCAAGTTGGTCATCATCCAGGCCGAGTTCACCGCGGATCGGCACTGACGCCACCTGCACGCTGCCGCGGTCGATGTACGCGATGATCGTGGCGACGCACAAGGCGGCGAGGACGATGTAGCGAACATTCGTCGGAGCCGCGGAAGGGGAAGCGGTCATGCGTGGGTCCGATGCCGGTCAGCGGCGGATGGAAAGCGGCCGGCGGTCGTCCGGCGCGGATGGAATTAAAAGATATCATAGTGGGTGGCAACGTAGGGAAGAAGCGTTATGCAGGGCAATAAATTTGACAACAAACGCGGCACCGTTTG
>JBBSES010000071.1:0-12748 GCA_038239465.1 Gemmatales bacterium | reverse complement strand
GCGCGTTGTGATGCGTCGTGAATGGCCGGGCCGCGGCGCCGCCGGCGATGGCGTGCAGCGTCGGCGTCTCCACTTCCCAGTATCCCCGGCTGTCCAGATGGTCGCGGATCGTATGCACGATCTTGACGCGCTTACGGGCGCGATCGAGCGTCTCGGGGTTGTAAACCAGGTCGAGATAGCGATGGCGCAGGCGGAATTCCATGTCCTGCATCCCGGCCCACTTGTCGGGATGCGGCGCGAGCGACTTGGTCAAGAAATGCAATTGATCGACGAAGATGGTGAGTTCGCCGACGCGCGTGAGACCGAGCGTGCCTTCGACGCCGATGAGGTCGCCGAGATCGAGGTTCTGCGCGACGCCCCAGCCGGTCTCGCCGATTTGCTTTTGGCCGAGCATGACCTGAACGCGGCCGGACCAGTCCCCGATATCGAGGAAATGGGCCTTGCCCTGCCCGCGGCGCTGCAAGATTCGGCCGGCGGCGCGGACGCGCGGCGGCAATTGATCGTGCGGCAACTTGCGGATATCGGCGATGGGCTGATGGCCGTCGAACCGGCCGCCCCACGGATCGATGCCCAGTTGCTCCAGAGCGTGCAGCTTATCCTGCCGACTGGCTTCAAAGGTGTTGCTCGGCGTGGACACGGTTTTCGCGGCTTTCGTGTTGGGAGTGCGGACGGGAAGGGTACGTCCAAGATGGTGAGTTAGGATTTTAGTCCGGCGGCGCGGCGTGTCAATTGGAGTCGTCCGTCGTCCGTCCTCCGTTGTCCGTTGTGAAGCGAGGGAGTTGGGGGAGTAGTCGGAGGCAGGGAGTTTTGGAGAGTTGCATGTTGACGGGGCGTATGCTCCACTATTTTCTTCTATCCCGCCTGCATCTTCCCGAGGGCTTCTCTCATGGACCGCCGTTCCTTTCTCTTCGCCGCTGGCATCACCCTGGCCCAACGACCGCTACTGACGTTCGCTGACGACGCCAAGGTGCCCGATGACCGGCGACTCGGCAGAGCCAAGGACTACAACGGCACCTTCCTCTGGTCGCCGCCCGCGAACAAGGAAGCCTGGGAGCGGCGCCGCCAAGAACTGCGCGAACAGGTGTTGGTCGCCAACGGGCTATGGCCCCTGCCGGAGAAAGCGCAGCTGGCCCCGGTCATTCACGGCGCCATCGACCGCGACGGCTACACCATCGAGAAGGTCTTTTTCACTGGCCTGCCGGGGCACTACGTCAGTGGCAACTTGTATCGGCCCAAGGACAAGAAGGGCAAACTGCCCGGCGTGCTGTGCGCGCATGGCCACTGGGCCAATGGCCGTCTCCACGAGGCCACCGATAAGGCGGTCGAGAACGACCTGGAGCTGGAAGGCGAGAAGACGAAAGAAGGCGCCCGCTATCTCATGCAGGCCCTACCTGCCAGCCTGGCGCGGCTGGGATGTATCGCTTTCGCCTACGACATGATCGGCTACGCCGATAGCCTGGCGATCGCGCATCGCGTCGGCTTCACGGACGCCGAGGCCGAATTGCGTTTGCAAAGCTTCATGGGGCTGCAAACCTGGAACAGCCTCCGCGCCCTCGACTTCTTGCTCAGCCTGCCCGATGTCGATTCCGAGCGCGTCGGGATGACCGGCGCCAGCGGCGGCGGCACGCAGACGTTTCTCCTGGGAGCGATCGACGACCGCCTCAAGGTGGCCGTGCCGGCGGTCATGGTTTCGACCGGAATGCAGGGCGGCTGCATTTGCGAGAACTGCTCGCTGCTGCGCGTCGAGACCGGCAACATAGAACTCGCCGGCCTGTTCGCGCCGCGGCCGCTCGCGCTGATCGGCGCCGACGACTGGACCATCGACATCGAGACCAAGGGGCTGCCCGAACTGCGCGCCCTGTACAAGCTGCTTGGCGTCGAGGACCGCGTGACCGGCAAGTGCTTCAAGCAGTTCAAGCACAACTACAACCAGGTGAGCCGCGAATACGCGGCCAGCTGGTTCAACAAGCATCTGCGTCTGGGCCACGAGGAGCCGATCGCCGAGAAGCCGTTCGTGCCGGTGCCGCCGAGAGAGTTGTCGGTATTCGACGAGGGCCATCCGCTGCCCAAGGACGCGCTCGACGCCGAGACGCTGCGCAAACGGATGACCGAGGCTTCGGACAAACAAATCGCGGCACTGCTGCCGAAGGACGCCGCCGGCTTGAAGGAGTTTCAGCGTGTCGTCGGCACCGCCTTGCGGGCCGCCGTGGTAGACCAACTGCCGGACGCGGCCGATGTGGATACGAAGGAGGTAAGCCGCGAGGAGCGCGACGGAGTGGCCGTCCGCAAGCTCGTCATCGGCCGCAAAGACAAGGGCCAGCAGGTGCCGGCGCTGCTGGCGACGCCGCCGGATTTCGACGGCACTGTCGTCGTCTGGGTGCATCCATCGGGCAAGGAGAGCCTGTTCACGAAGGGAGCGTTCACGGCCGCCGCCAAGCGCGTCTTCGAGAAGAAAGCGGCCATCCTGGCGCCAGACGTATTCATGACGGGCGACTTCGCCGCCGCCAAGGGGCCGGCCGTGAACGACAAGTATGCCGGCTACACATTCGGCTACAACCGGACCCTGCTGGCCAATCGCGTTCACGACATCTTGACGGCGGTGGCTTACGCCGCGAAAAAGGGGGCCAAGCGAACGCACCTCATCGGCTTCGAGAAGGCCGGCCCGTGGGTGCTGCTGGCGCGGCCTCTGTCTGGCGATGGCGTGACACGGACGGCCGCCGACTTCGACAGCTTCCGCTTCGAGGACGCGCGTGACGCCAGCGACGAGCGCATGTTACCCGGCGGTTTGAAGTACGGCGGCCTGGGAGCGTTCGCCGCCACGGTGGCGCCGGCGGAGTTATTCATCCATCACTTCGCTGACGCGGCCGCGGCGAAATGGTTGGAAGCGGCGTACCTGGCGGCCGGCAAAGCCGCGAATTGCCAACGCGCCAAGGAGAAGGAAACTGATATCAAGGTAATCGAATGGTTGCTGGGTTGAGCAACCGATAACCGTCATCCATAGAGCCGTGGCCATGTCCTACGACCCGACCGTGAAAGGGCTGGTCGAGACGGAACCCGAGTCGTGGCCGGCGTTCCTCGGCCGGCCCACCGGACCGACGCGCGTCATCGACAGCGATATCGCCACCGTCAGCGGCGCCGCCGACAAAGTGCTGCGCGTGGACGCCGCGCCGCCCTATCTCATTCACCTGGAGTTCGTGGCCGGGCACGACGCCGCCGTCCTGCCGCGCAAGCTGCACGTCCGCAACGCCCTGCTCGAAGACCGCCACGACTTGCCCGTCCTCAGCGTCGCGGTGCTGCTGCGCCCCGAGGCCGACTCGCCGCGCTTGACGGGGGTTTATCATCGCGCGTTTCCCGGCGAGGATCCGTACCTCGCCTTCCGCTACCACATCGTGCGCGTCTGGCAACTGCCGGCCGAGCCGCTTTTGAAGGGCGGGCTGGCCTTGCTGCCGCTGGCTCTCGTCAGCGCCGTGACACCGACCGAGTTGCCGGGCATAATAAAGCGGATCGGACAGCGATTGAACCGGGGAGCGGCGCGGCGCTACGCGGAGCAAGTCTGGGCGTCGGCGTATCTCTTGCTCGGGTTGCGCTACACGCCGGAATTGTCGGCGGAACTGTTCAGGGGGATCGTAACGATGAAAGAGTCGTCAACCTACCAGGCAATACTCATGGAAGGACGCCAAGAAGGGAACAAAGAGGGGGCGGTAAGCGAGGCACGAAAGTTGTTGAAGGTATTCGGCGGCGGTTTTTTCGGACCTCCCGATGCCAAGGCCGTGGCAGCGATCGAGCGGATCGAGGACCTGGCCCAGCTGGAATTGCTCTGCGAGAAACTGCGAACCGTCGGTAGCTGGCGGGAACTGCTCGACGACGCTGCCACGGCATCGCGTCCCCGGCGGCGTCGGCCTACGTCCTGACGGTCACTTCTAGTGATAATTAGCCGGCTGCTGCTGCACCGTTGGCGCGGCGGCGTCGAGGATGGCGCGCCGGTTGCGGGTGAGCGGCGGGTAGATGCGCTCGCGGTTGATGACGAGCTTGGTCTTTTTGGCGGCCGCCCCGACCGAAGCCACGCGCCGGCCCCAGCCCTCCGTGTATAAGGCGCCCCAGGCGCCCAGGTCAAGGACGGTGACATACCAGTCGATGCGCACCGGCAGCAACGGCAAGCCGAGCAAGTCGGCGACGACGTTGTGCCCGGCGAACCGCCCCATCGGTCGGCCGTGCTGACATGACATGACCGATGCATGAGTCTCGTCCATCCAGTTCCAGGCGCTGTCGCCGGCCGCGAATACGTCTGGTACGCCTTGCACGCGCAGAAACTTATCCACTGACACCCTGCCTAAGCGGTCCTTCTCGCCAGGCAAAAAGCGCGTCAGCGGATTGGCGTGCATGCCGGCGCACCAGACCACGGTGGCCGCCGGAATGGCTTCGCCGCTCGCCAAGGTTGCTCCGGCGACATCGACGGCGGCCACGCTCACGCCGGTTCGGGTCTCGACGCCCAGCGCCCGCAACGCTTCCTCGATGATCGGCCGAGCTTCCTCTCCCATGTCGGAGCCGACGTAGGAGTTGTGGTCGGCGAGAATGACGCGGAACGCGCGGCCCTCGCCTGCTTCCTCCGAAAGCGCACGCAGCTTATCCGGCATTTCCGCGGCGGCTTCGATGCCGGTCAAACCGGCGCCGACGATGAGTACCGTGGCGCGTCCCGGCGACGCGGGCTGGCGCGTCAAGGTCCGCAGATGGGCATTCAGCCGTTCGGCGCCACCGTAGGTATCCACGTCGAAGGCGTGTTCCTTCAAGCCGGGGACGTTCGGCCATTGCAGCTGACTGCCCAGCGCGAAGACGAGGCGGTCGTAGCCAAACGTCTGGATCGCGGCGCCATTCCCTGGCGCGACCTGGACTTCGTGGCGTTCGATATCGAGGGAAACGACCTCGGCTTCGACGCGATCCACACCCGCGGGCTTGAGTACATCGTCCAACGGAATGCGCACGCCGGTCAAATCCGCCTCATAGTTGCGCACGCGGATGCCGTGATAAGCGTCGCGGTTGACGAGGGTGACGCCAACCTCTTCGGGCGCGACGGCCATTTCGTCGAGCTTGCGTACCGCCCCGAGAGCAGCCCAGAGGCCCGCGAAGCCGCTGCCGAGAACGAGGATCCGTTGCGGCATAATGTTATTCCTTAGAGCCATTGGGCCGGGTCGGCCTCGCGGCGGCTGGGCCAAGCGGTGATATCGGCGAATGCCTGGCTCAATCGTTCCGCCAATTCCTCGATACCGGGGCGTTCGGTCGCGTAGTGTCCGGGGAGGAGCAACGACAGGCCGGTCGATCGCGCCGTCAAGTAATCGTGGAAGCGCAGCTCGCCCGTGAGCAATGCTTCCGCCGGCGAACGGATGGCGTCGCCGAGCATCTCGCCGCCGGCGCCGCACAGAATGGCGACGCGCTTAATGACCTTGGCGCCGTCGCCGACCATTTGCAGCGCGCCGACGTTCAGTGCCGTCTTGACGGCGGCGGCAAGTTGGGCCAAGGGCGTCGGCTGCGGCAACCGACCGACGCGACCATCGCCGACGTTGGAGCGTGATGGCTTCAACGGATACAAGTCGAACGCAGGTTCCTCGTACGAATGCGCCTTCCGCAGGGCCGCGATGACCGCTTCGACGCCGCGCTCGGGGCAGACCACTTCCAGCCGCCACTCGCTGATCTCCTCGCGCCGTCCCTTTTCGCCGACTGTCGGGTGGGTCGATTCGCCGCCGAAAAAGGTGCCGGTGCCGGCCACGCGAAAACCGCACTCGGCGTACTGGCCAATGCGGCCCGCGCCGGCGGCGAACAGGGCATCGCCGACGCGCTGCAAATCCTTGTCCGGCACGAAGGCAACCAGCTTGCACTGCCGCGCTTCCTCGTGGCGTCGCAGCGGCACCACGTCGGTCAAGCCGAGGCGCCGCGCCAGGATGTCGTTGATGCCGTCGCGCGTGTTGTCGAAAGCCGTATGCGGGCTGTAAACCGCCACGCCGGCTTTGACGAGAGACAAAATCATTCGTCCTTCAGGCGTGCCCGTGGTCAGTCGCTTGGCCCCGCGAAACAGAATGGGATGATGGCTGACGACCAGCTGCGCGCCTTCCTCGACCGCCTCGGCAGCGCTCTCCGGCGTCACCGTCAGGCAGGTCATGAGTCGCTGGACCGGAGTATTGCGGTCGCCGAGCAGGAGGCCGACGTTGTCCCACTCGGCCGCCAGACCAGGGGGCGCGAAGGCGTCCAGGTGATCAACGACGGCGCCGACGGTGGGCATGAATCCACTCCTTAAAGGTTAAGCCCTTCCACGCACAAGAGTGCAAGCCCAGCGGCGGTCAGTCCGAGCGGAATCGTCCACGAATCATAGCCGGATGTCATTAGCAAGAACACGGGCGGCAAGCCGAGCGCCGCCAGGCGCGTGCCGAAGAGAAGCAACGAGCCACGATTAATGACTCGCAAGATGCGTGGCGAATGTTTTCGTTCCGCAGCCTGCAACACGCGGATGTCTTCGTGGTCCACCCGTGTTTGGAGTTCTTGCTCCGCCAGCGCTTGCCGATGGGAAGCGAGCAGTCCGGCCAGATCCTCGCTGTCGTATCCCCCGATGGTATATCCTCGCTGCGCGACAACCTGCCCGGTGCCATAGTTGCGCGTCGCCAGGAGGTCGTCGTTCTCGAAACAAGTGATAAAAGCGATGCGGAGCGGCCCTATGCCGGGAAAATAATAGAGGGAAGCGAAACATCGGTGCGCCGACGAACCGAATACACGGCTGCGCGACAGCCACCGCCAACGTTTCGAGAGAAACCAGACCGTCTCCCAGTGGTTTCCCAGGGGCCGAAAGCCCAGTGCCTCCAATCGCGGATAGACGTCGGGGGGAACGTCATCGCCGCGAAAGACCACCTCGGGCGGGTCGTTTTCGATGACGGAGCGGTACAGGCACAGACCGAGGCCGTGCGCAAGGGGAGGCACCAGAAAATAGACGGCCAGGACGATTGCCAAGCACCACATGGAAACCAGGAATATCGTCAGCAAAACGAAAGCGGTGTCCAACGCGATCGGCGGTAGCATGACGTCGCATCCACAAGCAAAAAAGCCCCTTGGGATTCTAGAAAATTGACGTAACCAAAAAGCGAGTTAGCCAGAGTCCCATTCTTGCGTCCGCCGTCCACTTCCATTTTCCGCGCGCCATGCGCCCGCGCATTCCGACGAATCGTTAAAGTCGCCGCCCTTTCTTGCCGATGGAAGATGATGGACCCGTCCTATCGTCGGAGCCGAGGGGATCGACGGCCGCGCCGCGCGGACGTGGGGGAAATGGGATGAGCGATACCCGAGAGTTGCTGGCCAAGATCGCGGCGTTGCGTCAACGTCTGGAGCAGGCCCACGGCCGCGCCGAGAACGGCGGCGACCGCGTGCGCCTCCTGGAGCGGCGCCTCAGCGATGGGGCGGCCCACGACACCTTGCTCGACGCTTCCTTCCGCCAGCTGACCGCGGCGCCGCTGGAAGAAACGCCCGTCGCGCCCCGGCGGCTGACGGCGCGGGCACGGCGGTTACTCGAAGTGGGCCACGGCTTGTTGCACCAGCTGCGCGCCCTGGCCGACGCCTTTCCCGAGAGCGACGATACCCGTGACGATCCGCTGGCGCATCGGTTCCGCGAAACGGTGGCCATCGCCGATACCGCGCTGCGCGCCGTGCAAGGTTATCCCGATGCTCCCAGCGCGCAATTGCGCTTGTGCGAGGGATTGGAAGGCACGCTGAACGTCGTGGGCGAGCGTGTGTCGGAGTTGCGCGCCGCGGTAGAGCGGCGCCGCCGTGAAGCGGGCTGGGTCGATACCCTGGCCGATCTCTTGCGCGCCCTGGCCGCGGGGCAGGCGCCGGACGTGGCTCCCTTATTCGCGCTGGCGGAAGCGTTATTGGCCGATGCCGAACTGGGGATGCCGTTGCGCTTTTTCGCGCCGGGAGCAGCGCCCCAGGATGCCGCGCAGCTCGCCGACTGGCAGGCGCGTGCGGTCGCCTGTCATGGCGTGACGGTGGCGCAGGTCATGGCGCGATTGGGCAAGCACGACCCCGAATTGCGCGGCCAGCCGGTCGAAGCAGTCCTGGCCGCTCTTGTCCACGACGCCGGCATGGCGGCCGTTCCCACCGATATCTACACGCATGTCGGCCCGCTCGGCGAAGCGCAAAAGCGCGTGATCGAGGGGCATACGCACACGGGTGCCGAGTGGGTGCGCCGGCTGCTGCCCCATGCCGCCTGGCTGGCCGACGCCGCCCTGAGCCATCACGAACGGCACGACGGCACGGGCTATCCCGCGGGTTTGCGCGAGACGCAGGCGACGCCATTGGTGCGCATGTTGGCCGTGTGCGACGTGTATGCCGCCCTGTGCGTGGCCCGGCCTTATCGCGCCGCGCTGGAGCCGCGCGCCGCGCTCACCGATACGCTGCTGCTTGCGGAAACGGGCGTCCTCGACCGCGCCTGTGCCGAGCGCTTGCTGCACCTGTCTTTTTACCCGGTCGGTTCGGTCGTGGAATTGGCCGACGGAGCCATCGGCATCGTGGTCGCCACGCACGGCGGCCGGCACGATCTGAACGCCCCCTCCCGTCCCGTTTTAGCCCTGCTTCTCGACGCGGAGGGCGCCGCCGTGCCGGGCCGTTGCCATCTCGATCTGGCCGCCTGCGAGGGACGCTCCATCGTGCAGGCCGTGCCCGCCGTCGAGCGGCGCCGTCTCCTGGGCAAGCATTACCCCGAGTTAGCTTAGGCGTCGCGCGCATCCATCAAAGGATGAACATATGCCATTTCTTTCATCCCAGCGACTGGGGTACGCCGCCGGCAAACCGCCGCCGCGTTCCTTCACGGTGCGCGAGCCGCGCCACGTTCCCTACTTCCGGGCGACGCGCCACCCGCTGGCCTGCCTTTTGTTTCTGTTGCCGCTGTTGGCTGCCTACGAGGGGGGCGTCCTCTGGGTCGGCGGCGCTCAGCCGGAAGCGCTGCGCAACGGCGCCGACACCTCGCTGCGCTACGTCCTCGATGCCTTTGGCCTGCGTCAACTCTATTGGGCGCCGGCCCTGGTCATCGCCGTCTTCCTCGCGCGCTGCGTGGGACGCTGGCACGACCGGCCGGAGGATACCGTTGGCGCCTGGCTCGGCATGGCCATCGAAAGCATCGTCTACGCCCTCGCCTTGTGGGGCCTCAGTCGCGGTCTCGGCCCGGCCCTCGACTCCCTCGGCATCGACCTGAATTTGGCGAGCGAGGAAGGCGTGGCCGAAGTCGTCACCTACGTGGGCGCGGGCATCTACGAAGAGGTGCTGTTCCGGCTCGTCCTCTATACCGGCCTTGTCGCGCTGCTGCGCCTACTGCAACTGCCCGGCTTCGTCGCCATGTTCCTCGCGGCGCTGGCCTCGGCGACGGCCTTCGCTGGGGCGCACCACATCGGGCCACATGGCGAGGCCTTCGACGAGTTCGTCTTCCTGTTCCGCGCCCTGGCGGGATTGTATTTCGCCTTCCTGTACCAAGTACGCGGCTTCGGCATCGCCGTGGGCACGCACGCCTGTTACGACGTGTTGGTGGGCATCGCGGTGGGGTAAAGCCGCATCAGTTTTTCGGCCTCACGAATTTCTGATACGTCTCAGCGACCTTGCCTTCCTTGGCGTCGCCCGCGTGCAGCAGAATGCCGTAGCGCAGTTTCAGATGCTCCCCCTTGGCGAGCTTGACCAATTCCTTCTTGGCCTTCATGGCGGGGAACCCGGACTTGTCGCGGCCGAACGGATTGGCGGCCATCAGTCCGTAGCCGCGGCTGTGCCAGCAGGTCGCCAGCGAATTCATGGGATCGCTCAGGATGGCGATGCCAGCCGTCTTGCCGGAAAGCGGTCCCGAGTAGTCGCACCAGTTCGATATCTGGCCCCATACTTCCTTCTCGCCCGTCTTGCCGTCAGCGTTCTCCAGCCTGCCAGTGCCCTTCTTGCCCTTCTCCAGTGCTTCGCGCAAATCGTCGTTGACGCGGACGCCGAACGAGCCTTCCTTGGTATCGCCGAAGGTCAGCGGCACGGCGGCTTGCAGGTCGATGTCGAAGACCAGCAAGCGCGCGTCGCCCAGGGCGTGAAGATGCAAAGTGCGTGTCTCGTCGATGAGTTTGACGCCGTCCGCGGTGCGCCATTCGTTGAGCGTCGTCACCTGGCCATGATCCTTGTCGGCTTTCGGCTCGTGGACTTTCGTGCAGACGATGACGCCGTGCCCTGGAGCCTCGGACCAGAAATCGACGCCCTCGACGCCCTTGATCTTCGTCTTGATCTCGACGCCCTCGGGGATGACGTCGCCGTGGCAGAACCAGGCCGACTTTTGATGGACGTGGTCGGTCGTCTCGCCTTCCTTGCCCTTGACCATCGGCCAGGCGCGGGTGACGGGTACGCCGCCGGGGCCGTTCAGGGGCCAGAAGTAGGGCTTGGCGACCGACTCGCCGATGTGATAGCTGCCCACCAGTTCAGTGCCGATGAGGAAGTCGATCTTGTCCTTGCTCTGCTTGAAATTCACCGTGCTGGGGTCGGCGGCGAGGACGCGCCCGGCGTTCAGGGCACCCAACACGCTCAAAATGCCGGCGCGCAGGAAAGCACGTCGGCCCTGGGAAATAGCCTTCTCTTCACGGGCGGCATCGTCGCGGTGCATTTTCCGGCTCCGGGGGTGGCGGGAGTGACACTTTCTCGGAGAATAGAAGGTACATCAGGCGAACGCAACCGAAAAGGAAAGCCACCCCCAAGCCAAGGAGTTTCTCGATGCACGTTCGCTATCTGCCGGCCGCCGCTTTGGCGGGCCTCTTGCTAGCCCTGCCGCCGGCCCGCGCCGCCGAGGGCGACGCCGCCCCGTCGGTCATCGTCCGCGTCCGCTCCATCGACGGCCTGCTCGAAGACGGCAAATATTTGGTTTCGTTGCTGGGCAAGGAAGACGAGGCCAAGCAGTTCGACGCCTTCGTGCGCTCGATGGTCGGCAAGGACGGCCTGAAAGGGATCGACACCAAGAAGCCGTTCGGCTTCTACGGCACGGTCGGCCCCAACGTCATCGATAGCACCGGCGTCCTCATGGTGCCGATCGCCGACGAGAAGGCATTCTTGACGTTCCTCGACAAGCTCAATGTCACGGCCAAGAAAGACGACACCGGCGTCTACACGGTGGACGTCGAGAAGTCGCCGGCCACCGTCTACTTCCGCTTCGCCAACAACTACGCCTACATCACCGCTTCCGCCAACGGCCTCGGCGGCGACAAGAAGACTATCGACAAGACGAAGCTCCTCGATCCCGCCGAGACGCTGCCGGCTAACCTGGCGGCGGCAATGTCGATCACGGTGCGGTTCGATCAGATTCCCAAGGAAATCAAACAGCTGATGCTGCAGCAACTCGACCTGCGCATCGCCGACGCCAAGAAGAAAAAGCTGCCCGACGAGACCGATATCCAGCAGACGTTTCGCGCCGCGGTCCTGGAAGACGCGGCCAAGCGGATCGCCGCTCTGCTCAAGGAAGGCAACGCCCTCACCTTCCGTCTGACGCTCGACCGCAAGACCAACGACGTGTTGGTGGACTTGAACCTGAGCGCCAAGGCGAACACCAAGCTGGCGACCGACATCGCCGACCTGGCGAATAGCAAGAGCCTGTTCGCCAATGCGCTCGGCACCGATTCGGCGATCAACGTCCTCATGCATATGGCCTTGCCGGAAACGCTGCGCAAGGCCCTCGAACCCGTCCTGGACGAAGGCATGAAGATGGCCCTCGACAAGGAAAAGGACGAAGCCAAGCGGGCGCAGGCGGAGAAGTTCCTCAAGGCGATGGCGCCGACCTTGAAGATGGGCGAGGTCGATGGCGCCTTCACTCTGCGCGGCCCGAACAAGGACAACAAGTACGCCATGGTCCTGGGCGTCAAGCTGAAGGACGGCGAGGGCGTTGAGAAGGCGCTGCGCGCCATCGTCAAGGAATTGAAGCCCGAGGAGCAGGAGAAGATCAAGTTCGACGTGGCCAAGGCGGGCACGATCAACATCCACGAGTTGGACGTCAAGAAGGACATGGATGAGAAGTCGAAGCTGCTCTTTGGCGAGAACTCGCTCTACGTCGCCTTCCGCAACGACGCCTGGTTCCTAGCGGCGGGCGACGGCGGCCTGGCCGTGCTGAAGGAAGCGCTGACGACCAAGCCGAAGGAAGGGCCGCAATTCCAGTTCGAGACCTCGATCAAGCGCCTGTCGCCGGCTCTGGAACGCGAGAACAAGGACGTCGCCAAGTTCCTGGCGGACGCCTTCGGCAAGGGCGAGGACAACGACAAGATCCGCCTCAGCGTCGAAGGGGGCAAGTCGCTGCGGGCGCGCTTCGTCGTCAAGACGCAGGTGATCAAGTTCTTCGCCGACCTGGGCAAGGCGCAGGAAGCGAAGAAGAACGATCAGTGAAGATGCTTCCCATTCCGTGCATTCCGGCGAACTTCCGCTTGCCTTCGTGCGTATATAGTGAAATGTAGGCGGGGCCGACAGCCATCCCTCCTCTCCCTGGGATGGCGAGCGAGAAGAGGCAACCGGAACGTTGCAGCATGACCGCGTCCGCACTCGACGGGAAACCGTCGGGTAGCGGCCGCGGTTGTTTGTTGAGAAGAATTAACGAGAGGCGGAGTTCATCCCCGCCCGGTACGCCTTCGCGGGGGCCACGGCGGGGCTGTACCCCGCCCCTCGGTAATTCGCTTTTACGCGCCTTCGCCGCTTTCACGGCCAAAATTCACACCCAATACACGATGGCCTG
>JBBSES010000070.1:0-12759 GCA_038239465.1 Gemmatales bacterium | reverse complement strand
TCGGCGTATTTTGCGGCGCAGTCGCTGTCGACCGCCGTGAAGGCGTCCGAAGCGGCATCGTAGGTGTACGTAAAATGCAGCGTCTGGGCCGGAGACGTCGTCTCCTTCTTCGAGCCGTGGCGGTATCACGTCGGTGGACCAGCCGCAATGCCGGATGCCAAACGCGATAGGCCGCGGATCGAGGCCTACGGGATCTATTGCCGGCGTCACCCGCAACGAAAACCGCGATGCTTGGCCCGCGACCCTCGGCACGTCGAACATGACGCGCCGCCGCTCCCGAAAGCGCGTGCGCGCCAGCACGGTTTCCGCCTCGTCCAACAGCTGCAATTCCATTTCTTGCCGTTCGGTTCTCGGCCCCGGCGTCACCTCCAGCGTCAATCTCCCCGGCGACCCCGAGGGCGGCGTCACCAAAATGCCGGCATCGGTCCCCGCCCATCGGATCGGCTCGTCGCCGAGCATTTCGGGCGGGAAGATATTCCGCTCCAAGACGATGCCGGACTCCGCGCTGAGGATATCATTCGCCCCATAGTGGGGGGTGCCGTCCGGGTTGATGAGTACCGTTCCCTCACGGGCGTTGCGCCGCAGGAAGTGGCTGCGGCAATACGCCAGTTGCTCATCGACCGAGCCGTCCACCGGCACGTGCGTCATCACGTCCATGCGGTCCACGCGATACATGACGTCGGTTTCCAGTCGGCCCGACACGAGGAAGCGCATCAACTCGTCCGAAAACAGGATGTCGATATTGGTGGCCAACACGAACCGGCCTCTGGACCGGCGGATGCCGACGTTCTTGCCGATCATCTGAAAGAGGGGCAGCGCTTCGGCGTGATCGAATGTGGCATGGAGGTCGGCGGGCACCTCGATGATACGCACGGCGCACGGCCCCAGGTCGTCCGGCCAGTGGAGTACCTCGGCGAGGCGCGGCCGATCGGCGGGCGGATTCCATTCGACGATGATGAGTTCGGCAGCCAATTGATGGCGCCGACACTGCTCGATGAAGCTGTTCGTGAACGTCTGCATGCGCCGCAGCAGCGTGGCGCCATGATCGTCGTTGCGCGAAGTGACCACCACCGAAAGCGTTGGATCCGACTGAGCCATCCGATGGCACCCCTTGGACGATGGAAAGCGCCCGCCCGTCGGCCGTGGCGGGAAACGGGACGCATCACCGCGAACGGCTGTTACCGATGTGGAGACGGCCTATAGTGAAGTGGCTGCTGCTTGTAAAGCGAAGAATCTGTCGTCGCCCGGCCGCGCCTTCGCCCGGCTGGCCCGACCTGCCCTTTCCACGCAGGCGCCCGCGAAAGAGCGAATTTCGACCTCGCGTTAGGCGTGGGCTACTTCGTCGGTCCAAACCAGGAAATTCTCCATGTGGGTCGTCCCGAACGATGTGGTCAAAGCCGCATCGACGGCGTCGCGGCCACGCGCCATCAGCACTCGACCGATGCGCGGCTTGTTGTGCCGCGCGTCGAACGTCCACCAGCGGCCGCCGAGATAGACCTCGAACCAGGCGCTGAAGTCCATGGGGTCCGGCACCGGCGGTATGCCGATGTCGCCCAGGTAGCCGGTGGCGTAGCGCGCGGGAATGTTCATGCAGCGGCAAAAGGTGATGGCGAGGTGCGTGAAATCGCGGCACACGCCCGTGCGCTCGGTGTAGCCGTCGAACGCCGATTTCGTCGGCCGGGCGTACTCGTAGCCGAAGCGGATGTGGTTGTGGACGAAATCGCAAATGGCCCGCACCCTTGCCCAGCCCGGGGGCGTGCCCGCGAATAGCTTCCAGGCGATGTCCTGCATGCGGTCCACTTCGCAATAGCGGCTAGCCAGCAGAAAGGGCAGCACGTCCGTCGGCAGGAAGCCGACCGGCGTCTCCATCGCGCCGGGGAAACTCTCGTCCGGCAGGCCACTGTCCTCGACCACGGTATCGCCGCGCAGTACCAGCGGACCCGCCGGGGCGACCAGCCGGCCGCAGGTGTTGCCGAAGCCGTCGGTGAATTGCTCGACGAAGAGGTTCGGTTCGACCGAAAGGCGCTCCGGTCGCCGCAACGAACCGGCTCGCGAGGGATGCACGCTCAGCAGCAGCAACATGGGCGTCGGCATCGGGACGCTGAACTTCAACTCGAAACCGATACGGATGAACATGACGGCTCGATCCGAAAAACGGGGCGAAAGCACGGGCGGGTCGGCCAGGGAGAGGTGACCCGCGAAGGGAAAAACGGAGTTGCAAATTCGGCGCCGACAGCGCGGGATTCGCTTCCCCTAGAATACGCAATACGCGCGGGATTGGCAGGAATGAAGGCATAATGAATCGGCCGTTTCCTGGCGCCCTACGTCAGCACGTCCTTGACGACGTGCCCATGCACGTTGGTCAAACGCCGCTGGATGCCGTTGTGATACACCGTGAGACGTTCGTGATCGATGCCGAGGAGATGCAGCACGGTGGCGTGGAAATCGTGCCAGTAGACGGGTTTTTCGACCGATTTCCAGCCCATGTCGTCGGTGGCGCCGTAGGCCATGCCGTGCTTGAGACCGGCGCCGGCCATCCAGACGGAGAAGCCGTACATGTTGTGGTCGCGGCCGGCGCCGACTTGATCGGCGGCCGATTGCGTGAACGGCGTACGGCCAAACTCCGTGGTGAACAGGACGAGGGTATCGTCGAGCAGGCCGCGGCGGCGGAGGTCTTGCAGGAGCGCGGCAACGGGCCGATCGACGCGCGCGGCTTCCTGGCCGTGGTTGGCCTTCATGTCCTCGTGGCCGTCCCAGTTGATGCGCGGCGAGCCGAACGAACCGCCCGAGAACAGTTGCACAAAGCGGACGCCGCGCTCGAGCAATCGACGCGCCAGGAGACAACTGCGGCCAAAATCGGCGGTCGCGGGGGCGTCGAGGCCGTACAGCTCGCGCGTCGCCGCCGTCTCACCGGCCAGGTCGGCCACCTCGGGGACGGCCAGCTGCATCTTGGCGGCGAGTTCGTAGCCGCGCATGCGTGCCGTCAACGCATCGTTGCCGCCGCGCTGGTCCCGATGGTCGCGGTTCAAAGTTTCCAACAGATCGCGGCTGTCGTTCTCAGTCGCGGTGTCGATCTTTCGGGCGGGCGTGAGGTCGTCGATGGCCGGTCCCTTGGCGCGCAGGGCCACCCCCTGATGCCGCGCCGGCAGAAAGCCGTTCGACCAGTTGATGGTGCCGCCCGCGGGGAGGCCGCGCGGATCGGGCAGGACGACGTAAGCGGGCAAGTCGTCGGACTCGCTGCCCAGGCCATAGGACAGCCAGCTGCCCAGGACGGGGAAGCCGTTCAACCGAAAGCCGGTGTTCTCTTGAAACGTCGCCGGCGTGTGGTTCGCGGAGTCGGCGACCATCGAGCGGATCACGGTCAACTCGTCCGCTTGTCGGGCCAGGTGGGGGAATAGTTCCGAGACCCATAGTCCGCTTTGGCCGCGTCGCCGAAATTCCCAATCGCTTTGCCGCAAGAGGCCGACCTTGCCGAAGAAGGTCTCGGGCTTCTCACTGCCGAGCAGGGGCTTGCCGTGATGGCGCGCCAACTCCGGCTTGTAGTCGAAGGTGTCGAGGTGGCTCATGCCGCCGCACATGCACAGGTGGACGACGCGCTTGGCCTTGGCGGGGTGGTGCGGCGCCGCCTCTGCCGCCTCGCCGGCGACCGGCGCGCCGCGCAGCAGACCGTCGCGCATGAGAAGACTGGTGAGGGCCGCGGCGCCGAGGCCGTTACCCGCCCACGAGAGAAATCCGCGCCGGTCGAGGGACATCGTGGTGCCGTGCATGTTTCGCCTCGTCAATCGACGTATATGAATTCGTTGCTGTTGAACAACACGCGGCTCAGCGCCGCCAACCCGTGCTTGGCGACGAAGGGCTGGACGCGCTCCACTTCCTTGGCGCTCGGCGGCCGACCATAGGCCAACGCGAAGGCGCGTCCGATCTGCTTGTTCCCGTCTTCGCCCGCTTCCGCCTTGACCCTTGCCGCGAACTGATCGGCCATGTGCAGCACGAAAGCGTTATTCAAGAGGGCCAGGGCTTGCAATGGGGTGGTGGTCACGGCCCGGCGCGGCGTCGTCGTCGAGGGGTCGGGGCAATCGAAGGTGTCGAGGAACGGACTGCGGCCGCCGCGCGCCCAGGTGCGATACAGAGTCCGCCGATAGAACGCGGGGCCGTCTTGCTCGACCGAATCGTAGAACTGCGTGTTGCCGAAGAAGCGCGCCTTGAAGTCCTGATAGCCCTTGCCGCCCACGGTCGCGTCGAGCCGGCCCGACACGGCGAGCAGGGCGTCGCGCACGGCCTCGGCCTCCAGGCGCTGGGGGGCGTGGCGCCACACGAGCCGATTGCCCGCGTCGAAAACGAGGGCCGCGTCGTTGGGCCGCGATTCCTGGCGATAGGTCGCCGACAGGACGATGACCCTATGCAGTGCCTTGAGGCTCCCGTTTTGCTCGGCCAGTTCGGCGGCGAGCCAATCCAGCAGGGCGGGATGGCTGGGCCGGCCGCCGTTGAAGCCGAAGTCGCTGGTCGTTTCCATCAAACCGGCGCCGAAGTGATGGTGCCAGAGTCGATTGGCCATCACACGGCGAAACAGCGGGTTCTTCTCGTGCGTGATCCACTCGGCCAGGCGCCGGCGCCGCTCCCCTTCCGGCGCGTCGGGCTTTAAGCCGAAGTCGGCGTCGAGACCGGCGAGCGACGGGATGCCGCCAGGAGCGACCACCTCTGCCGGCTCGCCGACGTTGCCGCGCACCAGTAGGCGCGTGGCGCCGGGTTGATGGGGGACGACGGCGTATACCTTGGTGGTGTAACGCGCGTGCAGCGCGGCCCACTCGGCCGAGACGCGCGTCCGTTCGGCACTCAACGTGGCGCGGCGGGCGCGGCCGTCCGCGTCGAGGCGCGCTAGTACGTCGGCCTCGGCGACGAAATCGCCGGCCACGCCCGCGGAGGCGGCCACCTCGTCGGCGGCCAACGCGCGGTCGTACAGCCGCGCCCGGACGATGGTGCCCGCCAGCATCTTGTTGCCGCCCGCCGGTTCGTGGCGCACGCCGAAAATGATACGTGCCTCGCCACTCTTGAAGGTCGCCAGGCCGCCGCTCTTGTACGGTTTGCCGTAGGCTCTGCCGTCGCGGTAGGCGCTGACGGTGCCGTCGGCGGCATAGGTCAAGGCGACGTGAATCGCCTCGTCGGCCTTGCTCTCCGCGGGGCCGCCGAACGACCGCGAGCGCCTGTGGAATTCACTGCCCGCCATCCAGCGGCCTTCTTCCAGTTCGCCAAAAACGATGGTGTCGAAGGCCATGCCGTCGGGCGTCTGCACGCCGATGACGCCGGCGCCGCGCTGATTGACGTTGGCCAGCCGCACCCAGGCTTCTAGCGTCTTTTCCTTCAACTCTTTCTTGAGCGGCTCGGTGGCGACGAAGGCGGTGGTGCCGTCGAGACGCAGGCCGTCCTTGTCGATCTTGGCCGCGCCGAAGCGCGTGCCGTGCAGCGCGCCGACGCGATCCTTCAAGTCGCCGCGGAAGTCCCACTCGGCCAGCGGCTTGACGACGGCCGGTTCCGGGTCGCCCTTGCGCCGCTCGGCGAGAAGCAGCCGCTTGATCGGCGCGTCGATGGCCGCGACGTCATTTTCAAGCATGTTGATACGTTCGCGCAACTTCGCCAACTCCCGGTTGCCGTCGCCGGGCTTCAACTCGCGCTCGCCATGCCCCGCGCCGGACAGGGCCGACGCCACGCGGTAATAGTCCTTTTGCGCGATCGGGTCGAATTTGTGGTCGTGGCAGCGAGCGCAGTGGACGGTCAGCCCGAGGAACGTCTGTCCCACGGTGGCGACCACGTCTTCGAGTTCGTCCTGGCGCATGGCGGCGCGCATCTTGTCGCTGGCGGGGAAGACGGTGTCGTGCGCGCCGGCCACCAGGAAGCCGGTCGCCTTGATCGCCGAGACGTCATTGGGCCGGAGCACGTCGCCCGCCAATTGCAAGCGGACGAAGTCGTCGTAGGGCATGTCGTCGTTGAGGGCCTGGATGACCCAATCGCGGTAGGGCCAGGCGTGGGGCCGTTCGCGGTCGTGCTCGAAGCCGTCGCTCTCGCCGAAGCGGACCACGTCAAGCCAGTGCCGCGCCCAGCGTTCGCCGTAATGCGGCGACCGCAGCAGTCGATCGACCAGCTTTTCGTAAGCGCGCGGGTCGGCGTCGTTGACGAATGCCTCCACCTCGGACGGCGCCGGCGGCAGGCCGATCAGGTCGAAGGACAATCGGCGAATGAGCACGCGCCGCGATGCCTCGGGCGCCGGCTTCAACCCCTTGGCTTCGAGGCCGGCGAGGACGAAGCGGTCGATGGCATTGCGCGGCCAGGCGCCGTCTTTCACGGTCGGCAAGGATGGCCGCGCGACCGGCCGCAGCGACCACCAATCGTAGCCGGCACGCTTGTCGGTGGTGATGCGAAACGGGTCGATCGGGTCGCTGCCCCAAACGGCGCCAGCGGCGATCCACTCTTTTAGCAGCTTCTTTTCAGCCGCGCTCAGCGGCTTGCGTGGCGGCATTTCATCGGCTTCGACGCGCTGCCACAGCGGACTATCGTCCGGCTTGCCGATCACGACCGACGGCCCCGCCTTGCCGCCCGCGAACGTCGCCTTGCGGCCCGTCAGGTCGAGCTTGCCCTTGGGCTTCGGCCCCGAATGGCAATCGAGACAGTGGCGCGTCAACAGCGGGGCGACGTTCTTATCGAAATCGGTGTCGGCACGCGCGGCCATCGACAGCAGCATCAGGCCGCAGATAGCGAGGATGGGTTTCGTCATGGGGGGAGACTCCGGCCGACGGCAGGGGAACCGCGAGGCTCTCTCATGATGGACGGCGCGGCCTTTCGCCGCCAGGATATAATGCGTAAATCTTTGGAGGAATTGCGACATTCCAATTATGGCAAGGACCATGCGCCGCCACGTTGCCCTGTTGATCGAGTCCTCGCGCGAATACGGCCGCGGCGTGCTGCGCGGCATTTCCGATTACGTGCATACGCGCGGGCAGTGGTCGGTCTACTTGCAATCGCGCGGGCCAGAAGACCCGGCGCCGCCCTGGCTGGCCAAGTGGCATGGTGACGGCATCATCGCGCGCGTGGAGAACCGTGCGCTGGAGCGCGCCATCGTCGCCACGGGTCTGCCCGCCGTGGACGTGCGCGGCCTGCTCGACGGGCCGTTTCCCCTCGTCGAGACAGACGACCGCGCCGTTGCCCGACTCGCTTTCGAGCATCTGGCCGAGCGCGGCTTCCGCTATTTCGCCTATTGCGGGTTCGCGGGCGCCAATTACTCGGAGCGGCGCCTGCGCTACTTTCGGCCGCTGGTCGAGGCCGCTGGCCATGCGTGCCACGTTTATGAAGTGCCGGCGCCGCGGCGCTCGGCCGGCCTGTCGTCGCGCGAGCAGCTGGCCCTACTATTTGAGCGGCAAATGCTCGATTGGTTGAAGCGGCTACCGCGGCCGATGGGCGTGATGGCGTGCAACGACATCTGCGGCCAGCAAGTGCTGAACGCCTGCCGCGAACTCGATATCCCCGTGCCCGACGAGGTGGCCGTCGTCGGCGTGGACAACGACGCCCTGCACTGCGAACTGGCCGATCCGCCGCTGTCGAGCGTGGCGCCGAACGTCGAACGCATCGGCACCCTGGCCGCCGAACTGCTCGATGGTCTGATGGACGGTGCCCCGCCCACCCGCGCCAAGACCTTCGTGGAACCGACCGGCGTGGTGACGCGGCAATCGACCGACGTGCTCGCCATCGAGGATCCCGAGGTCGCCGCCGCCGTCCGCTTCATCCGCCAGCGCGCCTGCGAGGGCATCGACGTGAGCGACGTACTCGCCCATGTCCCCCTCGCCCGCCGCGCCCTCGAACGGCGCTTTCGCCAGATCCTTGGCCGGTCGCCCAACGAGGAAATCGTCCGCGTCCGCGTCCGCCGCGTGCGCGAGTTGCTAGCACGGCCGGAATTGTCGCTGGGCACCATCGCCACGCTGGCCGGCTTCAAACACGCCGAATACATGAGCGCCGTGTTCCGCAAACACGTGGGCTGTCCGCCGAGCCATCTGCGCTCGCCGCGACGGGAGAGCTAGCATCGTCGCTGGACGCGGCCCCTATTCATACCTGCGAGCCTGCTTCCCCAAGGAGTGCTTGCGTGACGCTACCGGACTTCGACCCGACGCCTTCGTATCTCGTCTTGGGTGCCGGCGGCGGCATCGGCTCCGCGCTGTGTCGCCGGTTGGCGGCCGAGGGCGGTCGTTTGGTAATGGCCGGGCGAAACCTCGAAAAGCTGCAAGCGCTGGCCGACGAACTGCACGGCCATGCCTTCGTCGTGGACGCCACGGTCCCCGAACAAGTCGATGCCTGTTTCGCCAAGGCCATCGAGTTGCACGGCCGCATCGACGGCGTCGCCCACTGCGTCGGGTCCCTACTCCTCAAGCCGGCCCATGCCACGAGCGACGCCGAATGGGCGTCGCTACTGGCCATCAACCTCACCTCGGCGTTTCACGTCGTGCGGGCAGCGGCGAAGACGATGCCCAATGGCGGTTCCGTCGTATTGGTCTCCTCGGCGGCGGCGCGCGTGGGCCTGGCGAATCACGAGGCGATCGCGGCCGCGAAGGCGGGCATCATCGGCCTGGTCCGCTCGGCCGCCGCGACCTACGCTCCCCGCTGTCTGCGCTTCAACGCCGTCGCGCCGGGACTGGTGCGGACGCCGCTGACCGCCAAACTCACCGGCAGCGAAGCGGCGCTCAAGGCATCGACCGCCATGCACCCGCTCGGCCGCATCGGCGATCCGAGCGACGTGGCCAGCGCCATCGAATGGTTGCTTGGCCCCGGTTCGAGTTGGACGACGGGCCAGGTGATTGGCGTGGACGGCGGATTGGCGGATGTGCGGGCGCGAGGCGGGTGAGGTTGGTTCAGCCAAAATATCTTCGGACGTGGCCTTCCAGCGGCCGCACGAACTCGCAGCCCAAACGCCATCCCGAATCCGAAGGTTTGCGGTGGCGCACGACCACTTGCACCTACGGCAGGTTGACCGGCATGTGCGGACTGCGGACGCTGAGGACGGTGCCGAGATCGACGTCCCCTTCGATGACTAGGTCGAGGGCGAGGCCGCCGGTCGAGCGATCGACGATCTGGCCGCGCACGACGGCCACTTGCACGGCGGCGTCGGAGACCAGGATTTCGACCGAGCTACCGGCGCGGCGCGCGGCCGTGCGCCGTTCGTGCCGGCCGTCCGCGAGGATGGGGTCGGGCCGCGATTCCTTGCGCGGCGCCGCCAGCAGCCGCGCTCGTCGGCGCCGTCTCCGCGACAGGCGGACTCCTTGACGGTAGATAACGACGCTGACGGTCAGGCCGACCGCGAGGGGAAGTAGCAGCGTGCGCGCAATGAGCCACAGCCAGGTAATGAATGGATCGACGGGCATGGGGCGATCCCTCCGCGGGGTGAAAGCATCTCCTTGATAGTGATATGAAATATACCTCCGAAGTTCGCGGAAGCAGTGAACGGAAGCGGTAACCGCCCTAAACCGCGGCACGACCCTCGCTATCCGAACGAACGGCAGGGGATGGCCCTCTTCGTGCGGTCGCGGTGTAGCGCGCGGTTTGACTCGCGCCCCGAATCGGCTATGGTTCGGTCGTTCTCGTTCTCCCGCGCCCGGCGACGGGGGCCGCTCACGGACTCTTCGCGGATTTTGCCAACCCGTCCGACGAGGGGTACGGCGGGCGTCTCCCGCGCCGGGCCAAAAGGAACCTCGGGAACGAGAACCTTCGCGTTATCCCTTCGCCATCCGCCTTTCCCTTCGCTTGTCGCCGCCTTTCGAAACCGTAGAAATATCAGAACCTTTCTTCTCGCGTGGGCCGGCCGTCTCCCGGCGGCGTAAGAGGAAAGGTCGCGTTTTCGTTTTCGGCCCCTCTCTACGGTTTCATCTCATGGAGGGCGACATATGAGCTTTTCCCTTACGCGCCGCGATTGGTCCTTGGTCGCGTTTCTGACGGCGCTGCTCGGCGTCGCGGCCTACGCCACGAGCGAGGCCGCCGACGCGCCCGCCAAGGGCGACGACGCCGTCGAGAAAGCCGCCGGCGCCCTCTACGAAGGCGTCCGCGTCGAGACGCTGCCCAACGGCCTGCGCGTCTATCTGAAGCCTATACCGGGGTCGGCCGTCTTCACCACGCTCGTCGCCTACAAGGTCGGCTCGGCCGACGAGGACCTCGATCAGACCGGACTGTCGCACTACCTGGAACACCTGATGTTCAAGGGGACCGACAAGATCAAGCCCGGGGACATCGACCGCGTCACCCAGCGCAGCGGCGGCGCCAACAACGCCTACACTTCCGAAGACATGACGGTCTATCACTTCGATTTCGCCTCGGAGCACTGGGAAGTGCCGCTGAAGATCGAGGCGGATCGCATGCGCAACCTGCGCATCGACGAGAAGCACGAATTCAAGCAGGAGAAGGGCGCCGTCATCAACGAACTGGCGCGCAACGAGGACGAACCGTGGGACCTGGAGCAGAAGCTCATCCTGCCGCTGTTGTTCGGCGCCAAGGCGCCGTATGGCCATCCGGTCATCGGCGAACGGCAGCACGTCAAGGACGCCAACGAGAAGATCATCAAGGCGCACTACGACAAGTGGTATCACCCCAATAACGCTTCGCTCGTGGTGGTGGGCGGTTTCGACCCGGACCAAGTGCTCGCCAAGATCAAGGAACTGTTCGGCCCCATCCCGCGCACCCAGCTGCCGGAGCGCAAGCCGGAATTGGCCACGAAGCGCGACAAACCCGTCATGGAGAAGATGGACTCGAAATTCGATCAGCCGCGCTTGCTGATGGGCTACAACATCTGCAAATCGGGCGACACGGACGCCTATGCTCTGGACGTGATGCAATCGGTATTAAGCAGCGGCAAGACGGGAAGGCTGTACAAGAAATTCGTCGAGGGCGAGGAGATCGCCTCCTCGGTGGACGCGAGCAGTATGCCGGGCCGCTATCCGGGCTGGTTCTCGTTCCAGGTCGAGTTGCTTCAAGACAAGAGCCTCAAGAACGCCGAGGATTTGCTCCTCGCCGAGATCAAGAAATTGCAGGAGCAGCCGATCAGCGCCGCCGAGTTGAAGCGTGTCAAGCAGCAGCTGCTGGCGTCGGCGATTTTCGGCCGCGAGAGCGTCCATCAATTGGGAGACAGCATCGCCCGCGGCGTGACGACCAACGACCTGGATTATTTGAAGAACTACCTGGCGAACATCAACAAGGTGACCGCCGCCGACGTGCAAAAGGTGGCCAAGAAGTACTTCGATCCACAGATGCGCGTCGTTGTCCATTCGGTGCCCGGCAAGAAGGGCGCGGGCGCCAAGGAAGGGCGTGGGCCGGCGCGCATCACTCCCGCCGCGCGGCAACTGGCCGCCGCCGACAAGGAAGCCGGGGCCGTCGCTCCGTTTTCCTTGAAGGACGCCAAGCGGGTTGTGCTGCCCAATGGCTTGACGCTGCTCCTGTTCGAGAACCGGCGCCTGCCGATCTTCAGCGCTCAACTCTTGGTCCGCGATACGTCCCTGCTGGAGCCGGCGAACAAGAACGGTGTCGCGGCCCTCGTCGGTCAGCTGCTGGACGAAGGGACCGCCAAGCATACCGGCCCGCAAATCGCCGAGGCCATTGAGGACGTGGGCGGGGCGTTGACGTTCAACAGTTCCGGCGCCGGTTTGCGCGTCCTCAGTCCGCATCGCAAGCTGGGCCTCGGCCTCCTCTTCGAGTGCCTGACGGAGCCGATCTTCCCCAAGGAATCGCTCGAACGGCAAAAGGCGCAGACGCTGGCCGGCATCGACGAGGAAGAGAAGAAGGCCGACGCCCGGGCGCTGCGTGCCTATCGCGCGGCCATCTACGGCACGCACCCGTTTGGCCGGCCGACGGTGGGAACGCGCAAGACGGTGGAGCCGTTGACGCCCGACGATTGCAAGGCGTTCCACAAGCTCGCCTTCGTGCCGAACAACGCGGTCCTCGCCATCGTCGGCGACTTCGACAGCAAGGAAGTGATCGAGGAGGTCAAAGCGCTAACGGCCAACTGGAAGAAAGGGGACGCGCAAACGCCCAAGCTGCCGGTCGCTGAATTCCCCGAGAAGTTCAGCGAAAAAATCATCACTATGCCGGAAGCGGCCCAGCTGCACTTCTACATGGGGCATCCCGGCATCCGCCGCGATAATGCCGATTACTACAAGCTCTTGGTCATGGATAACGTGCTGGGCGTGGGACCGGGCTTCACCGACCGACTCTCCGCCGCCATCCGCGACCGCGAGGGATTGGCTTACACCGTGCGCGCCACCATCACCGGCGACGCCAGCAACGAGCCGGGCTTGTTCACCTGCTACGTCGGTACCGACGCCGAGAACCTGGCCAAGGTGAAGGGCATGTTCCTCAAGGAATTGAACCGCATCCGCGACGAGAAGCCGACCGATACCGAAGTGGACGACGCCAAGAAATACCTGCTCGGCAGCTTACCCTTCCTATCCACGACGAACGAGAGCATCGCCGGCTTGCTGATTGCGTCCGAACGCTATGGCCTCGGCCTCGACTACCTGGACAAGTATCGCAAGGAAGTCGCCGCCGTCACGCCCGCCGATGTGCAAGCGGCCGCGAAAAAGTATATCGACCCGAAGCGCATGGTCTTGGTCGCCGCCGGCGCCGTGGACGACAAGGGCAAGCCGATCGGCAAACTGCCGTTGCCCAAGGAGAAGTAACGATACTTCGGTAGCGCGCGTCCGCGCCAAGGCGAGCGTCGAGGCGTAAGCCCGACGTGTTAGC
>JBBSES010000069.1:0-12919 GCA_038239465.1 Gemmatales bacterium | reverse complement strand
GATAGAGGCGCAACGCTTCCGCGAAGACCGCTTCGGTGAAGGGCAGAGCAGGCACGTCGTCGGGGGTGGGCAAGCGGCCGGCGAGGACGCGGTCCACCTCTTCATGGAGGCGCGCCTCCATGTCGGGGTGTTGGGCGAGCAGATGCCAGGTGAAAGTCAAGGCGTTGGCGGTCGTCTCGTGGCCGGCGATGAGGATGTTGAGCGCCTCGTCGCGGACGCGCACGTCGGTGACGTGGCCGACGCCTCCTTCCTTGACCGGCGCCTCGATGAGCATCGAGAGCAGGTCGTGGCCACCGCCGGCGCGGCGGTGTTCGGCGATCTTTTGATAGATGATGCGGTCCAGCAAGGCGCGGGCTTCGTGGAAGTGGCGGACGGTCGGAAAGGGCAGACGCTCCAGCAAGTGGCCCAGCGGCATACGCAGGAAGCTGTACATCTCGTAAGACATATCCACGGCGCGGGCGATCGTGTCGGCCTCGCTGGAACCGACATCGGTATTGAGGAACGCCTTGCCGGCGATGGCCAGCGTCAGCCGCAGCATCTCGCGGTGCATGTCGAGCGTGGCGCCGTCGGTCCAGCCGTCGGCCTGCTGCCGCGCGTAGCCGGCCATGGTGGCGCCGTAGGCGATGACGCGGTCGTGATGGAAGGCCGGCTCCAGCAGCCGGCGCTCGTGCATGTGGAAGTCGCCCTCGCTATCGACCAGCCCTTCGCCGAGGAATTGCCGCCATTCCTTTTCGTCCACGCGCCGCTTGGTGAAGTTCCACTTGTGCGTGACCAGCACGTCCTGCACGTAATCGGGATGATTGACGATGGCCAGATTGTTGGATCCCAACGGCAGGTAGACGATATCGCCATGCTCCCGGATGAGCTGGGTGACGTATTCCAGCGGGTCGGAACGCCATGCCTTGTACAGCAAGACGGGCAGCCAGTCGGTCGGGCCGGGGGGCAGCGAGGGGTCATTCATGATATCTCACCGCGGGGGCGCGAAACGTAAACGAATCTAAACAACGTCACCCGGGACGGCGCCGCTCGAGGCGCATCGGCAACCCGCCCTTGGGCTGCATCGTCACCAACTCGATGGCTTCAACCGGCTTATCCGAGACCGCTTTGAGGCGCCATTTGCGGGCCAGGGTAGCGATCATCAGCACCCCTTCGAGCCAGGCGAAGGACTCGCCGATGCACTGCCGCGGGCCGCCGCCGAAGGGGAAGTAGGCGAACTTCGGCAGCTTCGACCGCGCCTCGCGCGTCAAGCGTTCGGGGTCGAAGCGCTCGGGATCGGGGAACCAGCGCGGATCGTGGTGGGTCACGTAGGGGCTGATGAGGAAGTTGGTGCCCGGCGGGAAGAGGTACTTGCCGAGCGGGTGGTCGGCGACGTTCTTGCGGGCCATCAGATAAATGGGCGAAAAGATGCGCATCGACTCGGCGAAGACCATTTCCGTGTAAGTGAGATGCGGGATATCGTCGTGCGTCGGCAGGCGGTCGCCGAGGACGCGGTCGAGTTCCTCGTGCAAGCGTTTTTCCGCTTCGGGGTTTCGCCCGAGCAAGTACCAGGTCCAAGTGAGGGCGGTGGCCGTCGTTTCGTGCCCGGCGACGAAGAGCGTCAATGCCTGGCTACGCAGCATCTCGTCGGTGAAGATGTCCTGCGCGCCGTGTTCCTCGCGCAGCCGGAGCATGAGGGACAAGATGTCGCCACGGTCTTTGCCGACGCGCCGGTGTTCGTCGATCAGCTCTTGCATCAGGCCGTGCAAGCGCGCGCGTGCTTGGTGGAAGCGGCGCACGCGCGACAGCGGCAACTTTTCCAGGTAGGCGCCGAAGGGGACGCGCAGGAAGAAATAGGCGGCCTTGGCTGCTTCCGTCAGCGACTCGCGCACCTTGGCCGTCTCGGATTCCACGTCGGTATCGAACAGCGTCTTGCCGACGATGACCTGCGTGACCTTGAGCATCTGCTCGTAGATGTCGAGGGTGACGCCATCGTCCCAGCCGGAACCGAAACGCTCGGTCAAGGCGACGATGGCGTCGGTGTGGTGGGCCACCTTATCGCGGAGAAACAGCGGCTGCAGGGCGCGGCGCTGGCGCAGATGAAAGTCGCCGTCGCTGCCGAGGAGGCCGTTGCCGAAGACGCGCTTGAGACTGGTATCCGCCTTGAGGAAATTGTGGTTGTGCGTGACCAGGATGTCCTGAATCAAATCGGGATGCGTGACCAGGACGTAGCGGCCGCCACGCTCGCGGACGGAGGCGATATCCGGGTAGGCGCGCGCCGTCTCGATGAGGAAGGCCGCCGGATCGCGGAGGAAGCGGAACAGCAGGCGAAAGGGCAGCCAGTCGCTCGGGCCGGGGGGGTAGACGTACTTGGTACTCACGAGGCTTCTCCGCTCGCGTTGCAACGGAAGTGACGGGGCCGCATCGGTATGTTATTCGCCGACGCGGCGGCGGCGGCAAGTTTCATCTCGTTCCCAGAGCTTCCGGCGAGCGGGGGGCGTAAGCCCCCCGAGGATACGCTCAGGGGGCTTACGCCCCCCGCTCGCCAAGCAAACGCTCTTTTTCACGCACTCGGGCGAACATCAGTGCATGACTACTGCTCCGAAGCGCCCGCGTGTCAACGCCCCTGATGCAGCAACCATTCCTCGCGCCGCAATTCTCTCAGCCTCGGCAGGCCGCCGCAATTGAGCAGGTATTCGTCGAAATCGCGGACGCCAAAGATGGCTTGTTCGAGAAAGCGCTGATAGCCGTCCATGTCCTTTTCGGCGTCGAGCCAGGCGCGGAGATGGTCCTCGTCGGAGAAGTATTCGTAGGGCATGTTGCCGGGATAACTGCCGTACGGAACTTCGCAGACGGCGTCCACGCAGTAGAAGGGGATGACGGTAAGCGTCGGATCGCGGCGAATTTCGTCGTGGGGGATGAGCCGTTCGCAGGTGACGATAAGGCGCTTCGAGGCGCGGGCGAGATCGAGGTCGGCGACGCTGGTGCCGCGCAGCCGGCAGTTGCCGAAGCGGTCGGCTTCGTGGACATGAATGGCCGACACGTCAGGTATCAACGCTGGCAGGGCGACCAGGCGCTCGCCGGTGAAGGGACAGTCGATGACCTTGGCGGCGCTATGGCCGAATGTGTCGGTGCCGAGCATCACGCGCGCCGGCAAGAAGGGAACGCCCATGGCGCCGGCCTTGAGGCGAACGGCCAGGGCGTAATTCGTCCATTCGCAAACGGCGACTTCGCCCGATTGCATGACGCGGCGGGCATGGGGCGACAGGCCGCGAGCCTCCAGGCCGACGACGTAGGCGATATCGACGGCCGCGATCGTGCGGCCGCGGCCCGTCAGGTTGCCGGCGCACAAGAGTTGAAAATCGTGGGTCGCGGTATGGCCGGCGAAGCGCAGGTCTTGTCGGCCCTGGCGAAGAATCTCATGGACGACGGCGGCAGGAATGCGGTCGCAGCCGAAGCCACCGATGGCGAGATAGTCGCCGTCATGGACTAATCGAGCGACGGCGTCGGCGACGGTGGTGAGCTTGTCAGTCAACGCCGGCGGCTTGGCGGCGAACGCCTGACGCGCGCGGTCGGCGCTGGGGTCGGAGAAAAGGGCGCCGCTGCCCGCCGGTGGAGGTGGGTTCATGGGGGACCCGCGAAACGCGAAGCCTGCCTAGCGGTTCTCGTACTCGCGCAACAGTTGGCGGAAGCGGGGATCCTGGCGGACGCCGTCGAGGTCGCGGTCCTCGCGCATGTATCGAAAGTCGCGGTAGCCGAGTTCCACCGCGCGGCGCAGGGTCTTGATGGCGTTGTCCAGCCGCTTCAAGAGGGCGAAGCTGCACGCGAGGTTGTAATGGGCCAGGGGGTCGGTCGGCCGCAGTTGCACGAGGCGCTTATCGACTTGCAGCCCCTCGGCGTAGCGGCCCTTGAGGGTCAGGTTGTTCCCCTGGGCGCGGAGCACGTCGATGTAGCAAGGGTGGCGTTCGAGGATGCCGGCGAAGAAATCGAGTTCGAAATCGAGTTGGCTCTGCTCGGCCAGTTTCGCCAGGTGACTGGTCGCGGGCGTGGATGGTTCGGAGCCTTCGTTGGAATGCTTGCTCGGATAGGCCATGACTTCCCCCCCGTGCGAGTTCGGGCAGAGCCGGCGACGGGCGGGGCGCCCCACGCCGACCCCATCCCCTTGACCCATTGTGATTATAACTGCGGGCTTGGGAAGTGCAAATCGGCGCACGGCGCGAAGGCGGCGCGGCAAACGGCGAGCGAGATGCTACGCCGGTCGCAGCGTCAGCACCGCGACCTCGGGCCGGACGCCGAAGCGAAAACGGAAGCCGAAGCCGACGCCCTTGTTCACGTAGAGATAAGTGCCATTGAAGCGATACAGCCCGGCGGCGAAGCGGCGAGCGCGTTTGCCGAGGACCGGCCGGCCGATACCGGGCCAATCGACCTGACCGCCATGCGTGTGGCCGCTGAGCATCAGGTCGCAGCGCCGGCCGGCCAGCAGTTCGACCGTGCGCGGGTTGTGGGCAAGGACCACGCGCGGCGTCTCATCGCCGAGACCCTCGAGGGTTCGGTCGAGGTCGCAGACGCGGCTCCACAGGTCTTCCACGCCGGCCAGATAGAGGCGATCGGCGCCGCGCGTGAGGGGGATGGTTTCATTGCGCAGCACGCGAATGCCGCGCGCCGCCAGTGCGTCGCCCACGGCGCGGTGCAGGTGCCGATAGCGGCGGATGCCCAGGGCGTTGCGGACGGAGAAGTCGTGATTGCCCAGCACCGCGAAGACGCCCTGCGGCGCCGTGAGCCCGCCTAGCACCTCGGCCACGCGCTCGACGTGGCGATAGCCCTTATGGACGAAATCGCCCGTGAGGACCGCCACGTCGGCGTTCTGGCTTTGGGCCAGCGCGACCGCCTCGGCCAGGTATTGGGGCGTGACCAGGCGGCTGCAATGAAGGTCGGAGAGTTGCACAATGCGAAAGCCGGCGAACGAGGGAGGCAAGCCAGCGACGGGAATATCGACGCGATTCAATTCGAGCCAGGTCGGCTCGACGCGGTAGCCATAGCTGAAGCGCGCCCAGTTGCGACCGAGCCAGTGGGCCCAGCGGCGGCGCGACAGATGCGACCGGCCGTGGGCCCGTAACCAACTCGCCCAATCGTGGATCATCCGCCGGCCCCGTTACGGCTCGTCGGTTTCCGCCTCGTCGTCCTCATCGTCATCGTCGTCGTCCAGGTCGTCGTCTAAATCGTCGTCCAGGTCGTCGTCTAGATCGTCGTCCAGGTCGTCGTCGTCGTCGTCGAGGTCGTCGAATTCATCGTCGTCGTCGAATTCGTCGTCGAGATCGTCATCCTCGTCGTCGTCGTCATCCTCGTCGTCGTCGATGTCGTCTTCCTCCTCATCGACGTCTTCCGCTTCCGCGTGGCGCGCCGCTGGGACGCTCCACGGATTTTCCGCAGTATCGCCGAGCGGCGACGGTCCGGGAGACGGGATGCCCAGTTCCAGCCGCGGACCGAGTACGATGGTGCCACCGAACATCAGCGTATCCTCGATAGACCCAAGAAAATGAGGGGGCGCCTCCCGCGGATGCCCCTCGCGTACGACGTTTTCCACCGCATCGGACGGCTTACGCCTGGGAGGGTTGCCGCCTCGGGCGCTCCCTCTGGAAATTATGTTCGGCACGCCTCGCGGCGATCTTGACGCGCTTCGCGTAAAACGGCGGCGTGGGGCAAAACCCAGCAACTCGCCCCAAGCGCCCGAACTCGAGTCGCCGGTACGGCCTTCCCGTCTTGCCCCGCTTGCCAACCGAGCCGAGGTATCTTTTTGCTAGGGAAGTGCGCCGGGGTTGTCAAGCGGCCGCGAAACCATTTCGCCTCGCGGTGGAAAGCGGCCCGCGAACAGCCTTTTTTTCTCGACACCCGAGGCCGCGATGGGGTTCGTAAACGGTGGTGGCACGACGTAGGAGCGATATGCCGGCGCTCGAGCATTGACGGGGCGACGACCGCCTATTTGGGCTTTCGCGCCGGGTGGGTAAAATGGTACGATTTCGTAGAACATGGCAATGATCGTGGACTGGGCGCACCCATCTTGCAGGCTCTCCCGAGACCGCATCCGGGCAAGGGTGGGATTGCGCTCCCTTCTCTTCAGGAAACGTCGTGATGGCAGACTCCGCGCACGTGCAGTGTCCCTTGCTGGATCGATCCATCTGGCAGCTGTACCGCGACTTCTTCGACATGGCCGAGCGCCGGCGCCGCTGGTCGATCCGCGATGATATCCCCTGGAACGAATGCAACCCGAACCTGAACCCGGCCATCGCCGATATCGTCGAATCGTACACCGCCGTCGAATTGTACCTGCCGGATTACACGTCGCGCATTCTGCCGGTGGTGCGGGCCTGTCGCGGCCGGTCCTGGTTTTACGCCAACTGGGGCTACGAAGAGTCGAAGCATTCCCTGGTGTTGCGCGACTGGCTGTTAAAGTCCGGCCATCGTACCGAAGAGCAGATGGCCGATCTGGAGGAGCGCGTCTTCGAGGGCGCCTGGAACCTGCCGCACGATAGCCACCTCGGCATGTTGGTCTATGCGATGGTGCAGGAATACGCCACCTGGCTGAATTACCGGAACCTGCGGCAGCGCTGCCATGACATTGGCGGCGGCGATCCGGCCCTCGAACAGCTCATGCTCCTGCTGGCCGTGGACGAACGCGCCCATCATGCTTTCTTCCTCGATTGCGTCAAGCTATACTTGGAACACGATCGGCCGGCAATGCTTGAGCAACTGCGGCGCGTGATGAACAACTTCGCCATGCCGGCCATCCACGAAATGGCCGACAGCCGGCAGCGGATCGCGGCCATCAAGGAACTGGATATCTTCAGCGAGGACATCTACTACCGCGAGGTGTACCTGCCGCTGCTGCAAACGCTGGGCGTGGAGCGCTCGGAGATGCGCCAGCGCTTGCCGGCGCGGAAGACGCTGGCGCCGCCACGCGAAACGTCGGCGTCCCAATGGAACTCACCATGAAACCGCGACCCCGCCACGCAGCGAAGCTACTCGTCGGCATCCTCGCCCTCGGTATCGCCGCTCCGGCGACGGCGGGCGGCGTCAACTTCGTGGGGCCGCCCGCGGGTTTTCAAACGGGCTATCGCTGTCCCCCCGGCGCCTATTACTGCCCGCCGCGCGCCAACTATGGCTTTGGCTATCCGCTGGGCGTCTTCGCCTATCCGAGCTTTATCGGCGGCGGTGGAGGCTATTCCGATCCGCCGGTCGTCAACATTACGAACAATATCGTTCAGCAACCGCCGCCCGTGACGGCCCCCGGCCCCGTTGACAGGGCACCGGCGCTGCTGCCGCCGCCGACGCGCATCCCGCGCGACGACGTGGCGCTGATCGACGTGACCGTGCCCCTCGACGCGTAATTGTTCATTCAGGGCGTGGCCATGAAGCAGACGGGAACGACGCGGCGCTTCGTGTCGCCCACCCTGGAAGCGGGCGAGAACTACGAATACAAGCTCCGCGCCCGCTGGAAGGAAAACGGCAAAGAGGTAACCGCCAATCGCACTCTCAGCGTCCGCGCCGGCGACAAGCAGAGCGTCAGCCTCGTAACGAAGGCGACCCCCGATGCGACGGCCCGGTCCCAGCCTTGATCGTGCCCGAGGCTTGCCCTTTCGCGTCTATTCCTTCTCCGCGTCTTTCCTCAGCGCCTCTTCCTTCATCCGTTCGGCGATGATCTCATCTACTCGCCCGCGGACACGGTGTTGCAGCGCGTCGAGGCGTGCTTCCTCCGCGTCCTGCAACTCCCTCAGCGCCTTGATTTGCACCATGTATGCTTCGCGCTCGGCCTTCATGCCCTGCTGAAATTCCACCTTGTTGGCGAACTCGGTGGTGGCGCGCTCGGCGTGGACGGCCGCCTCGCTGGCCTGCTCGATGCGCTCCTGCGAATGCTGAATCGCCGTCACGGTGCGCTTCGCTTCGAGTTGCGCCTTGGCCAACTCGTTGCGCGCTTCCCACAGCAACGCATACGTCACGAACGTCCCCACGAACTGGACAACGGCCACCACGAACAGGACGAGGCACGCGGCGCCGGCGGCCAGCGCTCGCCCGCGCCAACGCTGGCTTGACACCCGCAGTGCTTCCAGTTGCGGCAACGGGTCGGCCGCCACGCGGTCCACGTCGATGGCGCTCGGCTCTGCTTCGGTCGCGGTACTCATGGCGAACCTTTCAACGCGGCATCAGGGAAGCCGCACGCCGGTGGGCTTTTATTCATAGGTTATCCGGACGACCGGCGCGCCGGCAAACTTCTTTCGGGACTTACTCGTAGAACCAGACAGGGCCGCGGACGTTGGAGCCGACGCCAACCCTTGCCAGCGCTTTGACGATCCACTATTGTTCAAGGCGACCGTTGGCCCAGTCGGCCGTCACCCTACTTGCCGCGAGGCGCGCATGATCCACGTCCGCCACCTGACGAAGTATTACGGCGACTACCCGGCCGTGCGCGACGTGTCGTTCGACGTGCCGGTCGGCCAGATCGTCGGCTTCCTCGGCCCCAACGGCGCCGGCAAGACCACGACCATGCGCATGCTTACCGGCTACATGACCGCCACCTCCGGCCAGGCGCGCATCGCCGGCTTCGACGTTTTCTGGCAGCCGCTCGAAGCCCGGCGGCGCATCGGCTACATGCCCGAGAATACGCCGCTCTACCCCGAAATGCGCGTGGCTGAGTACCTGCACTTCCGCGCGGGTATCAAGGGACTGCACGGCAAGGAACGCAAGAAACGCACCGACTTCGTCAGCAACCGCTGCTGGCTCGACGACGTCCGCCGTCAACTGATCGGCACCCTCTCCAAGGGCTACAAGCAGCGCGTCGGCCTGGCGGACGCCCTTCTCGCCGACCCGCCCGTCTTGATCCTCGACGAGCCGACCGCCGGCCTCGACCCGACGCAAATCCGGGCGAGTCGGGAGTTGATTCGCGAGATTGGCAAGCAGCATACGGTCCTCCTGTCCACGCACATTCTCCCCGAGGTGGAGATGACCTGCGACCGCGTCATCGTCATCAGCGGCGGCACGGTGGCGGCGGAAGGGTCGCTCGCCGAGATGCGCGACGGCGGCCAAGCGGTACTCGTCGCCGAACTGGAGGGCGAGGTCGATCCCGCGCCGGTGCGGGCCGTGCCCGGCGTCAGCGGCGTGGACAGCGAGACGACCCCCGGCGGCACCCGGCTGCGCGTCCACGGCGCCGAGACGGCCGACCTGGCGCCGCGGCTGTGCGCCCTGGCCGCTGAATGCGGCTGGCGGATCCGCGAGTTGCGGCCGCAACGCGAGACCTTGGAAGAGCGCTTCGTGCGCATCATCGGCGGGGACGAAGGCGAGCGGGGGGCGTAAGCCCCCCGTGGATTCCCCCGGAGAACCACGGAGGATGACAGGAAATCCACGGAGGGCTGACGCCCCCCCGCTCGCCGGTAAATTTTTAGAAGCTTACGAGGACGCACCGCCATGTTCACGGCTTTGACTACCAACGACTGGATCGCGCTGGGCTGCATCGGCGCCATGCTCCTCGTCGCGGCCGTCGTCGCCCTCGTCATCGGCGTCGGCCTCTTCGAGGCACGCAGCCTGGTGCGCCGCGAATTCTTCGGCTACTTCCTATCGCCCATCGCCTACGTCGTGTTTGTCGTCTTCCTGGCGGTCACGGGGCATTTGTTCTATCTCACGATGGAGCAACTCACGGCGGCCGGCCCCAAGGGGGTCGAGTTCCCCATGCAGCTGATGCTCGGGGACGAGCGCTTCTGGCTGGTGTTCCTGTTCATTCCGCCGCTTTTGACGATGCGCCTTTTCGCCGAGGAACGCGCTACCGGCACCCTGGAAATGCTCATGACGATTCCGCTGCGCGACTGGCAGGTGGTGCTGAGCAAGTATCTCGCCTGCTTCGCGTTTTACGTCGTCCTGTGGATACCGACGCTGGCCTATCTGCCCGTGCTGCTGAACCTGGGAATGCCGATCTTTAGCCCGGCGTGGACGGCGTACAGCATCACCCTCATCGCCGGGCTGGGCCTGGTCGTGCTGAGCGTCTTGCTGGCGCTGCTGCCGGGAGGCACGGGCATGCGTCTGTTCGCGTTGCTCGTGTTGATCGCGGGATTGGCCGCGGCGGGCGTCGGCGGCTATGGCCATTATCGCATCGACGCGCTGAAGCCGGGCGGGCAAGTCCTCGTCACCGTGCCGACGGGGATCGACCCGATGCCAGTTCTGTCGTCCTACCTCGGCCTGGCTCTGGCGGGGGCGATGTTCCTGGCGCTCGGCCTTTTGGTAAGCAGCTTGGTCCGCAGTCAGATGGTGGCGGCCCTCTTGTCGCTCGTCTTGTGCCTGGCGTTCATCGTCGTCGGCTTCTGGCGGCCCGACATGGACGCGGGCGGCCTGACCTATCGCGTACTGCTGTTCTTCAGCGTGCCGTTGCATTTCAGCCAGGATTTCAGCCGCGGTTTGATCGACACGCGGCACCTCGTCCTCTATGCCAGCGTGGCGGTCTTCGCCCTGTTCCTCACGGTTCGTAGCCTGGAGAGTCGCCGATGGCGCTAGACACCCGACAGCGCGGCGTATGGTGGTCGCGCTCGCACTTCCTGACGCGCTTCGTCGGCCTGACCGGGTTGGTCGTCGCGGGCGTGGCCCTGTTCCTCGCCTTGCTCGACGGCGTCCTCACCCTTGAAGTGGTGCGCCTCGGCTGGGACAACGTGCTAATGATCCTGCAAGGGCAGGAGGTGCAGTGGAATGCGCCGCTGGCCGTCAGCGTCCTTCTCGGCGGCATCGTCGCCGGGCTGTTCGCGCTGATCGTCGAGATGATGATCTTGCTCCGCGTCGTCGCCGGGCGGCGCAGCGCGTTCGGCTTCAACTGGGCGATACAAGTCGGATTGGCGGCGGCGCTGGTTGTCGGCTTGAACGTCTTCTCGTTCGCCCATCACGCCCGCTTCGACTGGACCTGGGGCCGACTCTTCACCCTGCCCGACGACGTGCAACGCGACATGCGCGCCCTGACAGCGGACCAGGGGAAGACCACCATCGTCGTCTTTCAACGGCACAAGACGTTTGGCCGTTTCTCCGACAAGACCGACGCCTACGACTACGCCGCCGAGCAGAAAGTGGTCGAGAAGGTTCACGATCTCGTCGAGCAATTCCGCGACTTAGGACCGCAGTTCGAGGTCGTCGTCCTCGACGTGCGCGACAAGGAGCAGGACGACAGCAGCAAGACCACGACGGGCGACGACGCCCCGAAAGCCCCGGACGACACGCGCTATCGCGCCAAGCCAGAGGGGTATTACGACAAGGTGGAGAAGCTGCCGCCGGAACTGCGCCAGGCCATCGAGGACGCCCCGGAGAACAGCATCTTCTTCCATGCACGCGGCCAGGTGCAGCGCATGAGCTTCAACGACTTCTATCGCCTGGACAAGCAGGCGTCGCGCCACGACGGCAATTTGGTTTTGAACTATCAAGGGGTCGGCCCGTTCGCCCGCAAGGTGCTGACGATCGAGCAGAAGAAGCCGGTCATCGGCGTGGCCACCGTGCATCCGCTGCTCGGCACGCGCGGCGATTACGACGAATTGACCCTGGCCGGGCTGAGCAAGGCCCTGGCGGCCTACGGCTTCGACGTGCGCGATATCATCCTCAAGCGCGGCCTCGAACGCCGCGGCAGTCCCGAGGCGACCGTCTTCACCTATGAGGAAAACAAGTTCGAGGACCTGGAAGAACAGCTTGCCTTTCTCGACAAGTCCATCCCCGCTATCGGCGATCAACTCGCGCAGTACACCGACCTGGAACGAACCTGGCGCACATCCTCGCTCGACGATCTAAACAAGAAGTACGGGCGGCAACTCGGCAAGATCGACGAGGAATTGCGCGAGACGAACGTCCGCCGCTTGCAGGCGGTATGCGATCAGATCAAGGTCGCCTTGGCGCGGCGCGAGGAACAGCGCAAGACCGCCGAGGGAGAGAAGGCGAAACTGAACCAGGACCGCATAGGCGAGCAGCGGCGCCTCACCGATTTGAAAGCCAAGATGGACCGCAACCTGGCCGAATGCGATCTGCTGATCGTGCCGCGCATCACCATGCGGAACGTGGCGCGGGCGCAGTATTTCACCCATCGCATTCATCGGCTTGACGCCCAGCAGGTGGCATCGATCAAGGAATTTATGAAAGCGGGCAAGCCGGTGCTGGCCTGCTTTGGCCCGATCAACGAAGACCCCGAGGACGCGGGCGGCTTCGATCAACTGGGAGCCGCCGGCGCCGATGGCCTGGAAGAATTGCTCGGCGAACTGGGAATCCGCTTCGGCAAGCAGACGATTTTGTTCGAGGTGGAAGAACAGGCGTTCGGGCAACAGCGCAGCAACCCGTTCAGCACGACGGGCAACGCGCAGGTGCCATCCGTCACGTTCAAGCGCCGTCTCGCGGGCATCGGCACGGCCGGGGAAACGGCATCGGCCAGCCCCCTGCGCGAAAGCATGGAAGCCGCAAGTCGTGGCCTGGGGCAAAAGCTCGACCTGCCCGTCCGCAACCCGCGGCCCATCTATTACTTGCCGCCGCGCGAGCCGCAGATTGGCGCGATCGCTTCATTGGTTGCCATGACGCCGGACCTGGCCGCCCTGCCCTGGCAAGCGCTGTACGTCGCCGGCGCCGCGCCGGCTTACCCGAATGCCGAGGCGGAATTCCTGCTCACCAGCGGCGACGCCTGGAACGAGCCGCAGCCGTTCGCCACGGCCAACCGGCAGCCGAGTTTCAAGATGCCCGATCAGAAAGACCCGAGCATCGGCACCCTCGACGAGGTACGCCGCGGACCGTTCCCGATCGCGGCGGCGGTGGACACGCCATTGCCGCCCGGTTGGAGCAGCGATCCCGGCCAGCGCGTGCGCGTCGCCGCCATTGGCAGCGGCGGCCTGTTCGTCGGCCAGGATCTCTCGCCAGTCAAGGAAAAGCTGCTGCTCGATACCTGCAACTGGCT
>JBBSES010000068.1:0-13087 GCA_038239465.1 Gemmatales bacterium | reverse complement strand
AGCGCTTCCCGCGCTCGGGGCGCTCACGCGACCCCGCTCCCCAATCGCGGCTCAACGAATATCGCTACCGAGGATTAGTTTTCCCCGTGCCGCTTTCGGGGGCCGGTTCCGTCTTGCGCGGCACCGGCTTCTTTTCCGGCGCGGCTCCGAAGAAGACGTAGGAACCGTAGCCAACGCCGCATAGCAGCGCGAGCGCCATGCCGGCCACGAGCCACGACGGCACGCCCGCGGGCCGCGGCCGCTTCAACGATTCGGTTGGCGCCTTGGGCGGCGGCAGTTCCAGGCCGCGCACCTTGATCGTGCCCGGCAGCGTCTGCGACAAATCTTGCTTCATCTTCTTGCGCGGCAGGCGCCGCAGGATGATGGAGTCTTGCTCCATCTCCGTGAGCAGTTTCCGCGCCTCGGGCGACTTGCGTAGCAGCCGCGTCACCTGGCGGCGCTGGCGTGTACTCAACTCGCCGTCGATGTAGGAAGTCAACAGCTGGGTAATTCGTTCCGGCAACATATCTCGTCTCGTGGCGGTCTACCGGCGTCATTCCCGCGGCGTGCCGTCCTTCGACAACAGCGCCCGTAACTCGATGCGTGCCCGGTGCAAACGGCTGCGAATCGTGCCGATAGGCACCTGCAAGATTTCCGCTATCGTTTCGTACTTCTGCCCTTCCATGTCTTTCAGCACCAATACGGCCCGATGTTCCGGCGACAAGTGCTTCAACGCTTTCTGGATGCGGTGTTCCACCTCACGCCGTTCCAGGGCGTGTCCCGGCTGGCTGGATTCGGAGCCGTCCATCGGCTCCATGCTCGCCTCGCCGTTCAGCCCGGCATCGATGCTGAGCGTCCCCTTGTGCTTGCGCCGCAGGCTGATTGCCGTATTCATGGCGATGCGGTATAGCCAGGTGAAAAACTGCGCTTCCCCCTTGAAGCTGTCGAGCGACTGGTACGCGCTGAGAAACGTCTCCTGCACCACGTCCTGGGCGTCCTCGGCGTTATCGACCAGCCGATAGACGGTGTTGTACAGACGATCCTGGTAGCGCGACACCAACTCGCAGAAGGCGGCGGGCCTTCCGTTCAGGCAATCAGCGATGAGCCGGCGGTCGTCGGCGCTCAATGGAAGCTATCTCTTAAACGCACGGGCAGGGGGTCTGGTTCCACGAAAGACGAGGCGAAAGCGTGCCGAGGCGCCGTCGCCCAGAAGCGAGCCTCCATGATGCCACGCAGCGGCGGCGATGTCAAAAGGCAGCCGTCCAAAGTCCAAAGTCGAGAAGCCGGCATTCGACGTTGGACGTTGGACCTTGGACTTTGGACGTTGGACCTTGGACTACTCGAGGTCCGGCAACGGCGGCGCTCCCGGCGGTGGCGTTCCCTGGCCCGAGCGCACGTAGGCGGCCCGGCGTCGCTCGTACTCCTCGGGCGTCAGGCGGTCTAGTTCGGTCGTGTCGCCGCCCGCCACCGCTTGTTGATACAACTGCTTGAGGAACGGGATGCACCAGCCGCAGCCGGTGCCGGCGCCGCCACACTCCGACAGCTGGCTGGGCACGCGCGGCTGATACAGGCGCGCGAAGTTCTCCAGCTTGCGGCGGCTGACGTGGAAGCAGTAACACACCTGAGCGTCTCGATCCATCCCGGATCTCCGCGCGGCGAACGCTTGAAGGGGACGTGGCTATCGGCCATCATACCCCATCGGCGCCGGCCGCTTTGCGGCAATGGCCGAAACTCCGCGGCGAAGTAGAGGATGAGGAGGAACCTTATGAATCAGCCTGTCATCCTCTGTGGACTCGGGCGCGTCGGCTGGCGCGTCCTCGAAACCCTGCAAGCGGCCAATTTGCCCGTCGTCGTCATCGACAACATCGGCACTGCCGACGACCCACGGCTGGCCGGCGTTCGCCTCATCCGCGGCGACTGCCGGCAGCGGGCCGTCCTGGAGCAAGCCGGGTTGGCGAATTCGCGCGGCGTCCTGGTCCTGACCAGCGACGACCTCATCAACATTTCCACAGCCCTCATGGTCAGGCACATGCAGCCGGACGTGCGCATCGTCGTCCGCATGTTCAATCAAAACCTCTTATCGCGGCTCGGCAAAGCGGTGCAGAACGTCTTTGCCCTCAGCGTGTCGGCGCTGACGGCGCCGCTGCTGGCGCTGACGGCGTTGACCGGCGAGGCGCTGGGCACCTTCGGCCAGGGAGACGCCGAGCGCCAAGTTGCGGAAGTGACGATCGACGACAGTTCGCACCTGCTTGGCCGTACCGTCGGCGAGGCGGCGAACCGGCATCGCTTTCAGGCGCTGGCCTATTTTCCGGCCCAAGGCGAGGGGCGGTTGCTCCTGGAAGTCGATCCCGACGCGCGGCTTTCGCCGGGAGACCGCCTCTTCGTCTGTGGCGTGCCGGCCGACCTGGCCTCGCTGGTAACGCGCGAGGACGACGGCGGCTTGCCCGGTCTGCTCTGGGCTGGCTCCTTGCGGCGCCATGCCCGCGTTTTGGCCCGGACCTTCGGCGAGATCGACTTGCCCGTGAAAATTTGCGGCGGCGTACTCGTCGCGGTCCTCTTTCTGAGTACATGCGTCTACACCTTCGGGATCGGCAAATCGTGGCCCGACGGCCTCTATCGTACCGTCAGCCTGATCGCCACCGGCGCCGACATGCACGGCGAGGAACTGATCGTCGGCTGGCAAAAGGTCTTCGTCAGCTTCTTGCGCATCTTCGGTGCCGCCGTGACGGCGGCCTTCACCGCCATCGTGACGAATTACCTCATCCGGGCGCGGCTCGGCGCCGCCCTGGAAATCCGCCGCATTCCCGACGGCGGCCACGTCATCGTCTGCGGCCTGGGCAACGTCGGCTTCCGCGTCGTCGAAGAGTTGGTGCAGCGCGGCGCGCAAGTGGTGGCCATCGAGCGCACGGCCGGCAACCACTTCATTCCCACCGCCCGCCGTCTGGGAGTGGGCGTCATCGTCGGCGACGCCACCGTGCCCGAGGTGCTGCGCCAGGCGCAGGCCGGTACCGCCCGCGCGGTATTGGCCGTGACGAGCGACGAACTGGCCAACCTGGAAATCGCCCTGCTGGCGCGCGAACTCAACCCGCGCCAGCGCGTGGTGCTGCGTTTGTCCGACCCGTATCTGGCGCAGACCTTGCGCGACGCGGCCAACGTCCGCCTGGCCCTCTCGACCTCCGCGCTGGCCGCCCCGGCATTTTTGGCCGCCCTGTTCGGCGACCGCGTGCAAAATATCTTCCTCGTCCAGGGGCAAGCGCTGGCCGCGGTTGAGTTGGTCGTCCACAAGGGTGACGCCCTGCTCGACGGCCAATCGGTGCGAGCGCTGGCCATCGACTATCATCTGTTGCCCGTCACGCTCGTGGCCGCCGACCAGGCGCCGCGCTCGCAGCCGTTGAATCATCGCCTCGGCGTCGATGATCGCTTGACGGCCATCCTGGCCTTGCCCGACCTGGTGCGACTCCTGCGCCGCGAGCGCGTGCCGGCCAACTGCACCGTCGATATCACCGGCTTCCCGCTGCCGGCCAAGGGTTGGGTGCATGGACTCTTGCGGACGCAACGCCAGCTGACTGTCGAGGATGCCGACAAGGCGCTGGAGCAATTGCCCGTGAGCCTGGGCTGCAATCTCACGCGCGGCCAGGCCGAGGACTTATTGGTGATGTGCCGCCGCGAACGGGTCAACGGCACCCTGCATATCGAGGGCATCAACGGAGACAGCAAGGCATGAAAACCGCCGTCATCGGCGCCGCCGGCCAGCTGGGGCGCGACCTGACGCCGCGATTGACCGGCGAAGTCGTCCCTCTGGATCGGACCCGCGCCGACTTAACCAGGCCCGAAACGCTGCGCGCCACTTTGACCGAATTGCGGCCCGACATCGTCGTCAACTGCGCGGCGTACAACTTTGTCGATAAGGCGGAAAGCGAACCCGAGGACGCTTTCGCCGTCAACGGTTGGGGCGTGCGCCAGCTGGCGATGATTTGCCGCGATCTCGATTGCACCCTCGTGCAGTTCAGCAGCGATTACGTCTTCGGGCTCGATGAAGGGCGGCGCGTTCCTTACGTGGAAAGCGACGCGCCGGGGCCGGTCAGCGTCTACGGCGTGAGCAAACTGGCGGGCGAGTATTTCGTCCGCGCCCTGTGCCCTAAGCATTTCGTGATACGCACCTGCGGTCTCTACGGCGTCTGGGGCAGCGGCGGCAAGGGGGGCAATTTCGTCGAGACCATGCTGCGCGTCGCCGGCCAGGGGAAGCCGTTGCGCGTCGTCGCCGACCAGGAATTGACGCCGAGCTACACCGTGGACGTGGCGACGGCAACGGTGCGACTGCTGACGACGCGGGCGTATGGCCTCTATCATTTGACCAATGCCGGATCCTGCTCCTGGCACGATTTCGCCCGCGCCATCTTCGAGGTATCCGGAATCGCGTCGGATTTGTCGCCGACCACGAGCGCGGGTTACGCGGCGCCGGCGCGACGGCCGGGCTATAGCGTCATGGGCATGGACGAATTTGAGGGGCTGGGCTTGGGAAGCGTGCGTCCGTGGCGGGAAGCATTGGCGGCGTATATCGAGGAACGGCGGACGAAAAAACAGCCCGGTTAGCGACGCTTCGCAGAAGCGTTTTCTCTGCTCACAAACACCGCCGAAACAAATCCGCCGCCACCATCACGCACATTTGCGCGGCGCCAGGATCGTATCTCTCCCCCTCGTCGCGCAAAAACGCATGGGCCGCGTTGAATTCGTGCCAGGTAAACCAGACATTGGCATGATGCAGCGCTTCGTAAATCGCCCGGCGGCCCTCGGGAGGCACGTGCGGATCCTGCCGGCCAAAGACCATCAGCAACTCGCCTTTGATGTCGCGGGCGCGCGCCAGCGAATCGGCCCGACCGCCGGCGCCGAGGGTGCCGCTATGCAGGTCGGTCGGATAGAAGCAGGCGGTGGCGCGCACGTCGGGCTGCAGCGCGGCGCGAAAGGCCAGATGGCCGCCCAGGCAGATGCCGACCGCCCCGAGCTTGCCATTGCACGCAGGGTGTGCGGCCAACGCCGTCAAGGCGGCGCGCGTGTCGGCGTCGAACACCGCCAACGGGATCGTCTGCTTATGGGCATTGCCGCGCGTCTTGCCCGCGTCGTCGTAGGCCAACACCGTCCCCGGCGATTCCTGCGTGTGATACACCTCCGGCACCGCAACCACGTAGCCCAGCCCGGCGAACTGCACGGCGAGGCGGCGCACCGGCTCGGTCTGCTGGAAAATCTCGGAGTAGAGGACCAGCCCCGGATCGCGTCGCGGCGGCCGGCCCGGTTCCGTTGGCGCGTAAAAATAGATGCGCATCGGCCCATTGGGCGTGGGCACGTCTTGCACGGTCGCGTGGACGATCATGGCCGATCCTTTGGCGTCGATGGCCCATTAGTTCTTGCCAGCTGGAAACGTCGGTAACGCGCTCGATCATGTGCTCGAACCGCTCCACTTCCGTGATGGCTTGCAACGCCGCCAGGGTCGCGGTGTCCGGTTCGCCGAGATATTTGCGCGCCATGCGCAGAAGCATCTTGTGTGCCTGAGCTAGCGCACATTCCTCCAGAATGGCCAGCCTTTCGAAATGCGGTCAGGGCGTTTGCAAGAGTTCATGCCAGCTGGCGACTTCGGGAACTCGCTCGATGAGACGCTCCAGGTATTCGACATCGAAGGATCGTAAGGATGCCAGCGTCGCGGCTTCGGGTTCGCTGAAGCGTTTTCGGCCTAAGCCGAGCAAGATTTTTTGAGTCTGTTTCAAGGCACCTGCCGCCTCGCCTTCTTCCAGGATCGCCATGTATGTGACCGATTCGCGCATCGCACGTACTCCCGCAAATAAGCCTTGGGCGATTGGTAAGTCCACGCGCATTCCCGTCAGCACGAACGCCGAGGTCAGCAGCCGTCGCCCCTCGTCCTGCGACGCTTCGCCGATAAGTCGTTCCACCAGCCGGTGAGCAATCGGCGCCAGCGCCTCGGCCAGCGGCACGCCGGTCGCCAGTTGCCCCAGCACGGCCAGCGGCACCGTGGCCAGTGGACCCGCGAGCAGTTCTTCCGCAGGCCGTTCCCACAAGCGGATGACCTCGTAGCCGAAATCCATTTTACCCCGGCCTGGCCGATCCCCATAGCGCAGGTTGCCGGTCAGCGTGGGGTGGTTCGCCTCGCGGCGGAGCAATAGCACGACGCTATGCACCGGCACGCGATAGTGCCGATGCAGCAGGACATTCCGCGCCGGCACGTCGCGGTGCAGCGTTTCCGACGCGCTGGCCTGACATTCGACGTGGATCACTTCGTCGAGGGGGTCGCCTAAGCCGAAGACGAGATCGGTCGTCGTCGTCACCGTGGACAGATCGACGTTGAGCAGCGTTACCGGATCGTGGATGTGCGTGGCCACCTGCGATAGGAACAGGCGCGGCTTCTCGCGGGCCATGTCTTTCAGCGTGGCGTCGAAGCGCAGGGGCATGAAGGCTTACTCCTTGCCGAGCAGCAGGTCGATGACCCAGCAGCCGCGGACGTGCGGTTCCGGGGAATGGCAGTGCGATAGCAGAGCTTCGTTGTAGCAGCCGGCGTCGAGCAGGATGGGCAGGCGGTCGAAGGCGCGGTCGGCGTAGATGCATTGAGCCAAGCCGCGGACGGTGGAAGTCAACCAGCGGGGGTCGAGGGTGGTATGTCGGAATGGGTTGCCGAGAATATCTCTTAATAATCCAGCCTGAGCTTTACTCTCCTCTGTCATATAGCGTTGTGCGGCTGTAGGATCGGAAATCGGTTCCGTGCGATCATCGCGAGCCGCAATGCCTCTGGCCTCTTCCCAGGCCAAGTGTATGCCGCGGTCGCGCGCGGCTTCTTCAGCACGCCACTTTGCGTACACCTCGATTGGTTCCAACTCCGGTTGAATTTCCCACATGCACTTTTCAAAATCCTGAATTTGGATAACCCCCGAACCGAGCGCGACCAATTGGAGCAATTCTCCATCCCACGAGGAAATCTCAATCTCCGTATATCCGCGTACGCAACAAGCTCCTGCGAATCGTAGAATCCTTCGGGTGGTTCTTCGATTGGTGCCCAAATTTAGCCAAAACAATAACCACCGTTTCGCGCCCGAAGCGTGCCAATTAAGCATGGGGCCGGGATCAGCGGCGGTCAGCCATTGTTGCTCGGTCATCGTCCGTTCCTGGGTGTACTGATGGGCGAAAAACGCTGCTCCGATAACAAGCTGGCGAGCGTCGAGGCGTAAGCCCGACGTGGTAGCCACTCACACGTCGGGCTTATGCCTCGACGTTCGCCAAGCTATTCTTTTCAAGGGTGCGTCGCTCGCCGGCGTGCATCGGCCGCCACCGCCGCCTCGCAAACCGCGTCGCCTCTGCCGCCGTCTATAATACGGGACAATCCCGCCGCTCTTCCAGGAGACCGCGATGAAGGCCGCTTGCTTCAGTATCGCCCTTGCCGGCCTCCTCCTTGCCGCGTTGCCCGTTGGCGCCGCCGAACCGGAGCCGAGCGATCTGGCGCGCAAAGCCCATGGAGTCCTCAAGACGCACTGCTACCGCTGCCACGGCCAGGATGGAGCCGTCGAGGGCGGCATGAATTACGTCCTCGACCTGCCCAAGCTCGTGCAGCGCAAGAAGGTGATACCGGGCAGCGCCGACAAGTCGCCGCTGTACAAGAAGCTCGTCAACAACCTGATGCCGCCGCCCGACGAAAAGCCGCGGCCTGGCCCCGCCGATCTCGCCGTCCTCAAGGAATGGATCGAGGCTGGCGCTCCCAAGGTATCTTCCAGCCCCGCGCGGGCGACGCTTTCCGAAGGCGATGTCCTCGCCCTGATCCTCGCCGATTTGGAAAAGCTCGACCGGCGCGGCCGGCGTTTCGCCCGCTATTTCAGCCTGGCCCACCTGCACAACGCCGGCCTCAGCGACGACGAATTGCAGACCTATCGCAACGCCCTCTCGAAACTCATCAACAGTTTGTCGTGGCATCCGCGCGTGTCGGTGCCGGTCGCCATCGACCCCAGCAAGACGATATTACGCATCGACCTGCGCGACTTCATGTGGGACGCCAACCTGTGGAATCGCGTCTTGAACGAGTATCCCTACGGCATCTTTCTCGACACGTCGGCGGCGCGGGCCGTCGCCGTCAATACGGCCACGCGCATGCCCGTCGTCCGCGCCGATTGGTTTATCGCCACCGCCTCGCGAGCGCCGCTCTACTACGAACTCCTGCAAATCCCCAGCAACCTCGCCGAACTCGAACGCCAGCTGCGCGTCGATGTCGCCGTCAACGTGCAGCAAGAGCGCGTCGCCCGCGCCGGTTTCAACGGCTCCGGCGTGTCACGCAACAATCGCATCCTCGAACGGCACGACGCCGTCCACGGCGCCTATTGGCGCACCTACGATTTCGAGACCATCCCGCAGAACCTCATCGACCGACAGAATCTCTTGCCCGACCGCCGCAACGTCTTCGCCTATCCGCTCGGCCCCGGCAACCTCGACAACAATTTCCTGCACGCCGGCGGCGAGGTGATCTTCAACCTGCCCAATGGCCTGCAAGGCTACGTCCTCGTCAACGCCAATAGCCAGCGCGTGGACAAGGCGCCGACGGCCATCGTCAGCGATCCGAAGCGGCCCGACCGCGCCGTCGAGGCGGGGCTGTCGTGCATGTCGTGCCACGTGCGCGGCATCAATCCGAAGACGGATCAAGTCCGCGAATACGTGAGCAAGAATCCCAAGGCGTTCGCGCGCAATGAAGCCGACGTCATCAAAGCGCTCTACGTTCCCGAGGCCAAGATGAAGGGCCTGATGGACGCCGACGCCGAGCGCTTCCGTAAGGCCGTCGAAGCCTGCGGCGCCAAGGTCAGCGTGACGGAGACGATCTCGACGATGGTGTCGCGCTACGAGGCCGACCTCGACTTGCCCGGCGTGGCCGCCGAACTCAGTCTCACCGAGGTCGACTTCCTCCAACGGCTCGAACGCTCGCCGCTGCTGGCGCGCAACTTCGGCTCGCTGAAAGTGGAGGGCGGTACGGTAGCCCGGCAAGTCCTCATCCAGGCATTCGGCGACATGGTCAAGGAATTGCGCCTGGGCACGCTCTTCCAGTCCTCCCAAATCAGTCAGAGCTTGCCCGACAACACCGGCGAGATCGATCCGCTAGAGGGACGAACGACGACGGCCAATGCCCTGGCCTTCACCGCGGATCGCCGCTTCGCCGTCTTCGCGTCGGCCGACAAGACGTTGCGCCTCTGGGACATCGACGGCAACCGCGAGACCAAGCGCTTTATTGGCCATACCCATTCCGTCTGGAGCGTGGATCTGAGCGCCGACGGCAAACGCACCCTTTCCGGCAGCGCCGACGGCACGGTTCGGCTATGGAACGTCGAGACCGGCCGCGAACTGACGCGCCTCGATGGCCATGCCGCCCTCGTCGCCGCCGTCGCCCTGGCGCCCGACGGCAAACGCGCCCTGTCGTGCGGCTTCGACCAGACGCTCATCCTCTGGGACCTGGAAACCGGCAAGGAAGTGAAAAGCGTCCCGGCGCCGCAGCACTACGTCAACTGCCTGACCTTCCTGCCCGACGGCAAAACGGCCCTGATCGGCGGCGAGAACGCGCTGGTCCTCTGGGACGTGGACGCCGCCAAGGAACGCCGCCGCTTCGAGGGGCACACCAGCGCCGTCGTCTGCGTTGCCCTGTCGAGCGATGGCAAACGCGCCCTGACCGGCAGCGACGACCGGACGCTACGCCTCTGGGACCTGGAAGGCGAGCGATCGCCGGTGGTCTTCAAGGGCCACGTCGGTTCGGTGAAAGCGGCCGCGTTTTCGCCGGACGGCAAGCACGTTCTTTCGGGAAGCAGCGACGCCACCGTGCGCCTCTGGGACGGCGCGAGTGCCAAAGAACTCGGCACGTTCAAGCGGCATACTGAGCCAATCGTCAGCGTCGCCTTCACGCGCGACGGCAAGACCACGCTTTCGGGCAGCAGCGATTCGGCCGTCAAAGGGTGGGATTTGAGCAAAGTGGCGGGGTACAAGGCGGGGGAGGTGTTGCCGGGCAAGTGAGCGACGGGCACGACGAGCCTTGCACGAAGCGCGGCTCCCTCTGTACCCTAGGATTGGTGATAAACCAGAAGCGGGGACGCCGATGACGATGCTCGATCTCAAACCTCTGACCGTCGCGATTCCCCTCCGCGAGGAACCGACGGGCGTCTTCCGCGTCGGCACCAGCAAGGTTTTGCTGGAAATCGTCCTGCGCGCTTTTCAGGCGGGTACAGTGGACCCCATTGTCTAGACCAACGCCGTGGCCTACCGGGCCGTGACCGTTCGCAAGAACCCGCGCGTGGAAGCCTGGCCGGAATCGTTGGCGCTCGGACAATCCTTGCCCATAATGCCTTTGTGGTTGACGCTCGACCAGTGCGTGCCGGTGCGGCTCGAAGAAAGTTACCTGGAGACCTGCCGCTCGCTGCGGATATCGGCCTGACCGTCAACCGCCGATCCTCGCGTCCCTCGAAGGCTCATCATGCTTACGGACGACCGCCTCGAACACATCTTGCGGCGCTTGCCCCAACTCACCATTGGCGTCCTCGGCGACTTGTTCCTCGACCGCTATCTCGATATCGAGGCGGCGCTCTCGGAACCATCGATTGAGACGGGGTTGGACGCCTATCAGGTAACGGGCGTGCGCTCCTATGCCGGCGCGGCGGGGACGGTCATCAACAACCTCGCGGCCCTCGGCGTGGGCAAGATTCAGGCGCTCGGCGTCGTTGGCGACGACGGCGAAGGCTACGAATTGCGTCAGGCGCTCGGCTCCTTGCCGGCCGTCGATAGTGGCCACGTCTATATCGATAGCGGCCGGCGCACGCCGACCTATACCAAGCCACTGCTTCACGAGGGCGGACACGCGCCGCGCGAGTTGAATCGACTGGACATCAAGAATCGGACGCGGCTGCCCGCGGCGTTGGAAGACCGCGCGATCGCGGCGCTTACCGATGTTTGGCCTCGGCTCAACGCGCTGCTGGTGCTGGATCAGGTGAGCGAGGAGGATTGTGGCGTTGTGACGGCGCGGGTGCGCGAGGCGGTCGGCAAGCTGGCGGCGACAACTCCCGAGCGTTTCGTGCTGGCCGACAGCCGCGAGCGCATCCGCCTTTTTCGGAACGTCAGCGTCAAGCCGAACGAGCGAGAATGCCAGTTTTTCATGGGCACCAGTCCCTTCAGCGGCGGGCCGTTCAGTCTCGAAAGCGCCGCGCGGTCGATCTCCGAACGGTCGGGGCGGCCCGTCTTCTGCACCCTCGGCGACAAGGGGATGCTGGTGGCCAACGGTGGGGACGTTCAACGGATCGGCGCCTTTCCCGTCGATGGACCCATCGACACCGTCGGCGCCGGCGACAGCACCAGTGCCGCCATCGGCTGCGCCATGGCCGCCGGCGCCACGCCACGGGAAGCGGCCGCTTTCGGCAACCTCGTCGCCTCGATCACCATACAACAGCTAGGCACGACCGGCACCGCGTCGCCGGAGCAGGCCCGCGAGCGTTGGCGGGAGGTGCACCCCGGATAGGAGGTGGCCGCGTGCCCGATTGGTTGTGGAAAGTCTTCTTGCTGACGGTCGGCGGCGCCGCCGGCACCAATGCACGCTACTGGCTGGGGCGGTACGTGCAGTCGCAGCCGTGGGTCAGCGATTTTCCCTTCGGCACGTTCATCATCAACGTCAGCGGTTCCTTCATCCTAGGATTCGCGGCGACGATTTACCTCGAACGAATGGCCCCCCACGACGGCGTACACTGGCAGCTGCTAATCGGCTTCGGCTTTTGCGGCGGCTTCACCACCTTCTCCGCCTTCGAGTACGAAACCTATCGCCTGGTCTACGACCGCAGCTACTTGCTCGCCCTGGCCAACGTCGTCGGCAGCGTCGTCGCCGGCTTCGTCGCCGTCGTCCTGGGCGTCAGTCTGGCCCGCGCGCTACTGCCCCGCTAGATTGGAGTTGACTCATGCTGATCGACACCCCGGCCAATCTGGTCACGATCTTCCTCAGCAGCACCAGCCACGTTGGCGGAAAGCCGCTCTATTCGGCGATCCTCCAGATGTGCGAGGAACACGGCATCGGCGGCGCCACGGTGACGCGCTGCGACGAAGGGTACGGCGCCCACGGCCATCACACGACGCGCTTCCTCGCCCTCAGCGAGGACTTGCCCCTGCGCATCGATATCGTCGATGTGTCCGAGCGGATTCAGCCGTTGCTCGTCGCGCTCGAGCCGCTGATGACGGTTGGCGGCGTGGTGATAGTGCAGGACGTGCGCATGCGCAAGTTCGTCGCCGAGACGCCGTGAAGGGGGACGACGCGAAACGGCAAGCCCTGTTTTAGGTCTTGACGGGAGGAGGCGCCGGCGGCGCGACGCTGACCAGGCACGATTGGCCCACGACGATGCCCAGGACGGCGGCGACGATCAAGGGAAACAGCGCTTTCCACGCGGTCCAGCCGCGCGTCGCCTCGGTGGCGACCAGGGCGGCCAGGAGCAGCATCACGGCCAGGCCCTGCTGGGCCGCGCTGCCGACGCCGAGGAATCCTTCGCTGCTTTCCAGCTTGCCCGACCATTCCAGCAGCACGGCGAACAGGGCCACCCACGCGCCGGCGAAGGCCAGCGGCGCCGCCAGCAAGCCGAGCGCCGTCGTTCGATAGGCGCGGGTCAATAATCCCATCAGGAAGACGGCGGCCACTCCCAGCGCGAAAGCGCGCTCGTAGAGGCACAACGGACACGCCTTGGCCTTGACGGTCATGCCGAGCCAGACGCTGCCGCCCGACGCCGCCAGGGCGACGGCGAGCGCGGCCCAGGTCCACAATGTCACATGGGATCGAACGGCGACGGCGGCCGGTTGCGTGGGCAGGTGCTTGGCGCTGATGGTCACGGCGTTGGCTCCCTGCGAGGATGAAAAAGCCCACGGGGTCGGACCCCGTGGGCGTGAGTGAGAAACGCTTCTCCGAAGTCATCACGAACTCGCGTTCGCCCGAGAGCATGAAAACGAGCGTTTGCTTGGCGAGCGGGGGGCGTTAGCCCCAATACCGTTTAACGAAGCTCGATGTTCAGTACGATGTACAGTATTTTTCAGGCGATTTTTCAATGTACAAACAAGTGAACATCGT
>JBBSES010000067.1:0-13099 GCA_038239465.1 Gemmatales bacterium | reverse complement strand
GTCAGGCGCGGGTTGATTTCGATGACTACTCCGGCGCCAGGGGCGAGGACGAGATCGACGCCGACGTAGCCGCGCAAGCCGTCGATGGCGTTGACGGCACGCTCGGCCAGGCGCTCCGCTCGCGCGGCTAGGTCCGGCGCCAAAGGCACGACGCCGCCGCGGTAGCGAAAGCGGCCATCGTCGGACAGCGCTTGCGCCGCAGAACGCAGGGCCACCCGTTGCCTGGGGCCAATCAAAAAGGCGACGCTGACGGGTTGGCCCGCATAGAAGGGCTGCACGATCATCTCGCCGGCATACCCTTCGCCGCGGGCCGTTTCGAGCGCCGCCACCAAACCCTCGGACGAATCGACGCGAAACGTGGCCTGCGAGCCGGCGCCGGCGCGCGGTTTGAGGACGCAGGGGAAAGTCTCGAAACGCTTCTCCGAAGCGTCGCTAAGCGTCGTCGGCGTCGGCACCCCGGCGGCTTGCAAATGATGGGCGAGACGCCATTTGTCGCTCGTTAGGGCCACCGCTTCCCGAGAGCATCCCAGCGACCGAGCGCCCCTTTCCTCGACCGCGCGCAAGCAATCGCTCAAAATGCCATCGGTTTCCGGGGCGATGACCAAAACAACGTCCCCAAGCATGAGAGACGCCAGATCGCGCACGACGTTGACTTCCACTCCCGGTACGCGCCCGAAGTCGCGCGTCACGGCCCGGAGCATGGCTTCGCCTTCGGTGCGCAAGGAACCCGGAGGCGTATCGACGGCGACCGTGTGTTCGTAAATGGCGACGCGCATGGGGCAGTGGTACGGCACGGAGCGGCCGTCGGCCAGAAGCGCGGCAAAGGAATGTGGCTTTGATGGAGGTGGGTCCATAAACAGATACAAGCTAATCCGAATCGTTGACGCGGAGATTGCTCGATGAAAGTTCACGAATACCAGGCGAAGGAACTGCTGGCCGCCGCCGGGGCCAACGTGCCGCGCGGCATCGTCGGCTCGTCGGTCGCCGAGGTCGAGAAGGCAGCCGACCAGATCGGCTTGCCGGTGGTCCTCAAGGCGCAAATCCACGCCGGCGGCCGCGGCAAAGGCCGCTTCAAGGGGGCCAGCCAGGACTGGGGCGGCGTCAAGTTCATCACCAAGCGCGAGGACGTGGCCAAGGTCGCCGAGGTGATGTTTCAATATCCGCTCGTCACCAAGCAGACCGGCCCGGAAGGGCAAAAGGTGAGCAAGGTGCTGGTGCAGGAAGCCGCTGACATCGCCCGCGAGGTCTACCTGGGCATGGTCGTGGATCGAGCCTCGGGCAAACCCGTCCTGATGGCCAGCGCGGAGGGCGGAGTCGATATCGAGGAGGTGGCCGCCCGGTCGCCGGAGAAGATCCTCAAGACGCCGGTCGATCCGAGCGCGGGCTTGCAGCCGTTCCAGGCACGGCGCCTGGCCTATGCCCTGGGCTTCAGCGGCGATCAGGTGGCGAAGGCCGAGGCGCTAATGACCGCCCTGGCCCGCGTCTTCATCGACAAGGATGGCAGCCTCGCCGAGATCAATCCCGTCGTCGTCACGCCGAAGGGAGACGTGCTGGCCCTCGACGCCAAGATGACCTTCGACGACAACGCCCTGTTCCGCCATCCCGACATCGCGCCGCTGCTCGACGTGACCGAGGAGAACCCGGCCGAACTGCGCGCCGCTAAGGCGGGGCTGACCTACATCAGTTTGACGGGCAACATCGGCTGCCTGGTCAACGGCGCGGGACTGGCCATGAGCACGATGGATATCATCAAGTATCACGGCGGCGACCCGGCCAACTTCCTCGACGTCGGCGGCGGCGTCACGCCCGAGGGGGCCATTGAGGCGTTCCGCATCATCCTGTCCGACCCGCGCGTCAAGGGCGTCTTGGTGAACATCTTCGGCGGCATCGCCAAGTGCGACCTGATCGCCGAGGCACTGGTGAAAGCGGGCCGCGAGGTAGGCTTCAAGGTGCCCGTCGTCGTGCGCCTCGAAGGGACGAACGTCGATAAGGCGCGGACGATTTTGGCGGCGGCCGGCGCCGAGTTGCCGATGATGCAGACGGCGACGGGACTGACCGAAGCGGCGAAGAAGGTGGTGGCGGCCGCGGGATAGACCGTTGATCATACCAGAGGAAAACGATGTCGATACAAACCATCACCGTCGAGGCCATCTTTGAGGCCGGCGTGCTTCGGCCCGTTCAGCCTCTTCCTTTCTCGGAGCATCAGCATGTGATGCTAACCCTTCAGATACCGCCCGCCGTGATAGACTGGCCGGAGAACGTGGCCGCCATCTATCATGAAATCGCGGAGGAGGATCGCCGCTTGGCGGAAGCGATGCGAAGTACAGTGAAGGAAACCTGGCCGACGAGTGGGGAGCAAACGTGAGTTCCCCAGCCGCCATCGTACCCAGGCGTGGCGAGGTTTACTGGCTCGATTTCGATCCCGCGACGGGCCACGAAATGACGGGGCCGCATCCGTGCGTGATCGTGCAGAACGATATCGGCAATCTACATGGCGCCTTGACCATTGGGGTAGCGATAACGAGCAATCAATGCGTGGCCTCGCTGCCCATCGGCGTCTTTCTCCCCGCCGGAACCGACGGACTCAAGCGCGACTGCGTCGCGCATTGCGGACACGTTTACACGATCGAAAGAAGCGGCTGGGGACCAAGATCGGCGACATGCCGCCGGTCAAGATGCTCGAAATCGACCGCGCGCTCGAGCGTTCGCTAGGGTTGAAGCCCTAACACAAGCGCCGCAAGAAGGCCGAGTCATGTGCACTGCCGAGGCGCGTGGCGATTTGGACGGAAGATCGAGGGCCATGCGATGGCGACCGTCGAAACCAAACCGATAACCGCCACGGAGTTCCTCCGCTGGGCCGAACGCCCGGAGAACCGAGACCGATCCTGGGAACTGGAAAAAGGCGAGGTCGTGGAACTGCCGCCGCCCGGTGAGGTTCATGGCCTCGTCTGTGCCTGGATTTGCTACCTGCTCTGGGAGTACGTCTTAACCCAAAGGGGCGGCAAAGGACGGGTGACGGCCAACGACGCGGGCCTGGTGGTCGAGCGCGATCCCGACACCGTGCGCGGCCCCGACTTGATGCTCTTCGCGGAGTCGGTGCCGCTGGAGCAAGCGAACCGCGGCTATCCAACGGCCACGCCGCTTCTGGTCGTCGAGGTCCGTTCGCCCAACGATTCCTTGCCACGGATGCTGCGTCGAGCGAACGAATATCTGGCGAGCGGGGTGTCGATGGTCTGGCTGGCCGACCCGGAGGACCAGAGCATCACGGTGGTGCAAGCGAACCAACTGGCGCGGCCATTGGAGGGAGCCGACCTCCTTCGCGGCGGCGACGTGCTACCCGGCTTGGAGCGTCCAGTGGCGGATTTCTTTCACCTTCCCGGTCAGTGAGGGCCAAGCGATGGCGACGGTTGAAGCCAAGTCAATGACGGCGGACGAGTTTTACGAGTGGAGCCTACGTCCCGAGAATCGAGGCAAGAACTGCGACTTGGTCCGTGGAGAAATTGAAGAGATGTCTAGACCGGGAAAGCAGCACAGCCTCGTTTGCGCGAACATCATTCGCATTCTAGGGAATTTCACGGTCCAGCGGCTAAAAGGATATGTCTGCTCGAACGATACGGGCACCGTGGTCGAGCGCGACCCCGACACCGTTCGCGGTCCCGATGTCCTGGTATTTGAAGACGTGGAACACTTTGACCAGGTCGAACTGAAATACGGTGAAACTCCTCCCCTCTTGGCGGTCGAGGTGCTTTCGCCTAACGACAGCGCGGGAGACTTAATGCAGCGGGTTCGGGAGCAACTGCGATTTGGCACTCGGCTCGTGTGGGTGGTCGATCCGGGCTTTCGATCCGTGACGGTCTATGGACCCGGTACGTTTCGTACCCACGACGACACCGAGGAACTTACCGGCGACGATGTGCTGCCCGACTTCCGCTGCAAGGTGGCGGAATTCTTTACGCTGCACGGCCGATAGGCTGGAGAAAACGCCAATGGCCGACCGACGGGATTCCGTAACCAAACTGCACGCTGCTCTCGGCCACAAACCGTTAAATCGGACGTGGGCGAAGCTGGAAATCTTGCTCGGCCTCATCGGAGCGGGCGCCGGCATATTGCTCGGCCAATGGGAATTGGCGCGGTCGGCGGAAGTCCACACGGGCCTTGTAGCCGGTGCCCTGGTTCTCTTCGTCCTCGGCGGCTACCTCGCCCTCGCCGGCAGCCGCAGCCATCTGTATCAGTCGAACAACGAATTGACCGCCTATTTGATCGAAGAAATCCACCGCTTGAAGGAAAAGGCTGACCTCGATGAGCATTCTCGTTGACAAGAACACCCGCGTCCTGTGCCAAGGTCTGGGCAAGGCCGGCACCTTTCACGCTATCCAGTGCCGCGATTACGGTACGCAGGTGGTCGGCGGCGTCGTGCCCGGCAAGGGCGGCACCAGCAAGGAAGGCTTTCCGCTGTTCAACACGGTGGCCGAGGCCGTCGCCCAGACCGGCGCCACCGCCACGATGATCTTCGTGCCGCCGCCCGCCGCCGCCGACGCCATTATGGAAGCGGCCGACGCCGGCGTGGCCGTCATCGTCGCCATCACCGAGGGCATCCCCGTCCTCGATATGGCCCGCGCCATGCGCTACCTCAAGGAAAAGCCGGTGCGCCTCATTGGGCCGAATTGCCCCGGCGTCATCACGCCGGGGCAGTGCAAGATCGGCATCATGCCGGGCTACATCCACAAACCCGGCCCCGTCGGCGTCGTCAGCCGCAGCGGCACCTTGACTTACGAGGGCGTCCACCAGCTGACCAGCCTCGGCCTGGGGCAATCGACCTGCGTCGGCATCGGAGGCGATCCCATCGCGGGCACGTCCTTCGCCGACGTCGTCAAACTCTTCAACGAAGACCCGGCCACCGAGGCCATTCTGATGATGGGCGAGATCGGCGGCACGGCAGAGGAAGAGGCGGCGGCCTATATCAAGGCACACGTCAAGAAGCCGGTGGCGGCCTTCATCGCCGGGCAGACGGCGCCACCCGGCAAACGCATGGGACATGCTGGCGCCATCATTAGCGGCGGCAGCGGCACGGCCACCGAAAAAATCGCGGCGCTGAAGGCCGCCGGCATCGCCGTTGCCGACAGCCCGGCCGATCTGGGAGTGACGGTGCAGAAGGCCATGAAGCGCTGAGGGCCGGTCTTCGCGCCGATTTCGCGGAAAATTTCGCGGGTTCTCCATTTGACCCGGTTATGTCCTATCGTTACAGTGTGGCCGAAACCTGGCCCGGGCGTTCACGGGCCTACGAGTACAACGGGGATGCGGAAAGGACTTAGACATGCGCAGGGTGTGGTTCGCAATCGTGATGGCGGCCGGCTTGACGGCGGGCCTCCAGGCCCAAGAACCGAAACCGACGGAACTCGCCACAAAGCCAACGGAGGCCGCCACCAAGCCGGCGACCGCGCCAGCGGGCATGATGGTTCAGCCCGTTATCGTAACCGAGATCGCGATGACCGGTGCCCCCGGCATCCTTTCGGTCATCGCTCTCCTCCTGCTCTCGCTGATCGTCGTTCAACTCGCTTTCTTGCGCAGCGCGGTGGAGAAGAAGAATACCCCCCTGTGAAGTCTGACAGCAAACGAATCGCATTCATTGCCGGCCCAGCTAACCCTGGGCCGGCGCCTTTTTTGGGGCTATCCCTTTCATCGCGCCAATCGCGCCGCCACCGCGTCGGCCACTTGACCCGTCGTGGCGCTGCCCCCTAGATCGGGCGTCCGCGTCTTCGCCTCGGCCAACACTTCGGCCACCGCGCGGCGCAGCGCCGTGGCGCTCGCCGCCATGCCCAGATGATCGAGCAACATGCCGGCCGACAGGATCGCCGCCAGCGGATTGGCGATTCCCTTCCCAGCAATGTCCGGCGCCGAGCCGTGGACCGGCTCGAACATGCTGGGAAACGCCCGCTCTGGGTTAATGTTGGCGCTGGCCGCCAGCCCGACGCTGCCGGTGACGATGGCGCTCAGGTCGGTGAGGATGTCGCCAAAGAGGTTGCTGGCGACGACCACGTCAAAGCTCTCCGGCTTGCGCACGAAGTCCATCGCGGCCGCATCGACCAGCAGCGAACTCGCCTGAACGTCGGCGTAATCCTTGCTCACCGCCTTAAAGACCTCGTCCCATAGCACCATGCCGAAGGTCTGCGCGTTCGACTTGGTGATACTGGTGAGCTTTTTACGGGGCCGACGCCGGGCGGCCTCGAAGGCGGCGCGAATGATGCGCTCGATGCCACGGCGCGTGAAGGTATTGGTCTGAATGGCCACCTCGTGCGGCGTCCCTTCGTAGAGCCGGCCGCCGATGGGGGCATACTCCCCTTCGGTATTCTCTCGGTAGACGAGCATGTCGATGCTGCCCGGCGCCTTGTCGCGCAGCGGCGACTCGACGCCCGCGAACAGGTACGCCGGACGAAGGTTGACGTACTGATCGAACTTGCGGCGCATGGGCAGGAGCAAGCCGTGCAAGGTGATGAAGTCGGGCACGTCGGGGCTGCCGATGGCGCCGAGGAAGACCGCGTCGTGGCTCTGCAGCTGCTCCCAGCCGTCGGCCGGCATCATGCGGCCGGTTTGCTTGTAGTAGGCCGACGACCAGGGCAGGCGGTTCCACTCCACGCGCGCCGCCGGCTCGTGGCGCAAGGCGGCGTCGGCGACGCGGATGGCCTGCTCGATGACCTCGGGACCGATGCCGTCGCCGCCGATGACCGCGATGCGCGCAGCTGCCATTGCAACGTTTCTCCACTTCCTCTATAGGGCCGTTGGGTTGATGCGAAACCTTCGTTCTAGCAAGCGCGGCAAGCGGGTCAAGATCATGGGAACGAGACAAGACGTGGCGGAAAGCCGGAGCAAGCGTCGTCTCCTTGTCTCCCTATCTCCCTGTCTCCTTGTCTCCCTATCTCTCGGTTGCGCGCAGACAACTCCGCACGGCGCGGCCGTTGATCCGCTGACGGGCGGCGGTCCCTTGACCGGCGCGGTGGCGCCGCCGACGCCCGTCGCCCCGGCCGCGGGAGTGCCGCCGGTGCCCGTGACGGGAACGACGCCTAGCACCGCGGCGTTGGCCGCCGGCGCGCCGACGAAGCCTCTGCCCGGCGGCCACGATCTCCGCATCGGCGAACAAGGCGCGACGCTGCGGCAACCCGTGCCCATCGTTCCGGTGTCGGGACAGAATCCGCTGCCGGCGACGGCCGTCCCGCCGCGCGTGGCCACCTACGAGCAGGCGCAAGCCGTCCTGCAATCGCGGCGCGTTCGCTGGCAAAAGCTGGAAATGGTCGGCGACACGGGGGAATGGAAATTCAGCTGCCTGTTGCCTAGTCTTCGCAATCCAAGCAGTTTGAAGACGTATGAGGCGCAGGCGCAAACGTCCCTGGCGGCGATGCAGGCGGTCATCGACAAGTTGGACGTGGAGAATTAGGGGACGCGAGAGGCAAGCAAGTCCTATAGTTTCAACCGCCGCAACCGCAACGCATTCCCCACCACCGACAGCGAACTGAGGCTCATCGCCGCGCTGGCCCAGATCGGGCTAATCAACAAGCCGAAGAACGGATACAGCAATCCCGCCGCCACCGGCACGCTCAGGCCGTTGTAGACAAACGCCAGGAATAGGTTCTCCCGGATGTTGCGCATGGTGCCGCGACTGAGGCGGCGCGCCCGCGCGATGGCACGCAGGTCGCCGTGAATCAGGGTGACACCAGCGCTTTCCATGGCCACGTCGGTGCCGGTGCCCATGGCGATGCCGACGTTCGCTTTCGCCAGCGCCGGCGCGTCGTTGATGCCGTCGCCGGCCATGACGACGATGCGCCCCTCCTTCTGCAAGCGCTCGACCACGGCGCTCTTGCCGTCCGGCAACACTTCCGCGACCACTTCATCAATGCCTAGCTGCTTGGCGACCGCCTCGGCGGTTGTGCGGCTATCGCCCGTCAGCATGATGATGCGCAGGCCGTCCGCGTGAAGGACTTTGATGGCCTCGGGCGTCGAGGCGCGAATCGGGTCGGCCACGCCCACGATGCCGGCGGCCTTTCCGTCGATGGCGACGAGCATCACCGTTTGGCCCTGCTTGCGCAGCGTTTCCACGCGCTCCGTGACGGCCGCGACATCGACATTTAATTCTCGCATCAAAGCCACGTTGCCCAATGCTACCGAGCGGTTGTCCACGTCGCCGACCACGCCTTTGCCGGTGAGTGAACGGAAGTCGCGGACCTCGCGAAACGGCAAGCCCTGTACCTCGGCGCCTTTGACGATGGCGCTGGCCAGCGGGTGTTCGCTGCCGCGCTCCAGGCTGGCGGCGAAGCTCAGGAGGTCGTCGGCGCTCGTGCCCTCGGCCGGCTCGACCGTCGCCAGGCGCGGCTTTCCCTCGGTCAGCGTGCCGGTCTTATCGACGACGAGCGTATCGGCCTTGTGCAACATTTCCAGCGCCTCGGCGTTGCGGATGAGGACGCCATTCTCCGCCCCCTTGCCGGTGCTGACCATGATGGCCATCGGCGTCGCCAACCCTAGGGCACAAGGACAGGCGATGACCAACACGGCCACGGCACTCACCAACGCATGAGCCAATTTCGGCTCCGGGCCGACCGTCCCCCAGACGGTGAAGGTCAGCACGCTCAGCAGCAGGACGGCGGGAACGAAGTAGGCGGCCACTTGGTCCACCTGCTTTTGCACCGGCGCCCGGCTGCGCTGCGCCTCGCCGACCATGCGCACGATCTGCGCCAATAGCGTATCACCGCCGATGCGTTGCGCTTCCATGAGAAACGTGCCAGTGCCATTGATGGTGGCGCCGATCACCTTATCGCCGACGTTCTTCTCGACGGGTAACGGTTCGCCGGTGAGCATCGATTCCTCGACGGAACTATGGCCCTCGCGGACGACGCCATCGGTCGGCACTTTCTCGCCGGGACGGACACGGAGCAGGTCGCCCGGCTTGACGCGGTCGAGGAGAATGTCTTCCTCGCGCCGATCCGGGTAGACGAGTCGTGCCGTCTTCGGCGTCAGGCCGAGAAGTTGCTTGATCGCCGCCGAGGTTTGGCCGCGCGCCCGCAGTTCCAGCACCTGGCCGAGCAGGACTAATACGGTCACGGTCGCGGCAGTGTCGAAATACGGCTCGACGACGCCGTGCATTTGAAACCCCGCGGGAAACAGGCCCGGCGCGACGGTAGCGACGACGCTGTACGCGAAAGCGGCGCCGACGCCGATGCCGACGAGCGTGAACATGTTCGGGCTGACGTGCAAAACCGATTGCCAGGCGCGGACGAAGAACGGGGCGCCGCACCAGACGACGACGGGCGTCGCCAGGAGCAATTGAATCCAGTTGAGCATGTTCATATCAACATGCGTCAATGGGTTGCCGGGCACCATTCCGCTCATGGCGATAACGAAGACGGGCAGGCTGAGGACGAGGCCGACCCAGAAGCGGCGGCTCATGTCGGCGAGTTCGGGATTAGGGCCATCGTCGGCGGTTGGCGCTTCCGGCTCCAAGGCCATGCCGCATAAGGGGCAACTTCCCGGATGGTCTTGCCGGATTTGCGGGTGCATCGGGCAGGTGTACATCGTGCCGGCCGGCGCGGGTGACGCGGTTTTCTCGGCGGAGAGATATTTGCGCGGGTCGGCCTGGAACTTGTTCAAGCAGTGCGTGGCGCAGAAGTGATACGTCGTGCCTTCGAAGGCGAACGACCCGGCGGCGCTGGCCGGATCGACGGTCATGCCGCAGACGGGGTCGATGGCGGTCGCCGTCGGCACCAGCGTAAGGCCGATGGCGGCGCGGGGATGATCGTGGGGCATGGTAAACTCCGGCGCGCGAAAGAGAATCCGGGCGGAAGGAAGCCGACATCGACTTCCCCCGCCGGGATATTCTATCGCCGGAGCGTTACTTCGCCTGGGCGACGGCGCCGTTCAACGGGGCCTGGAGGCCCTGAACGAAGCTGGCGATTTCATCCTTCGGGATTTTACCGCCGACCTTGAAGAGCGTGGTGCCGTTTAAGCGGCCATCGACGAACGGTTTATCCTTGGCCGGCTTGAAGACAACGTAGAGCGGCGTGGCGAGGTCCTCGAAGGTCGCCTCTTCCCATTCGCTGTTGCGCTGCGCCTCGGCCAATGCCTGTTCGCGGGATAACCCCGCTCTCGGCACGCTGTCGGTGTACAACTGGACGCACACGAATCGCTCCATGGCTTTGCGCACTTCGGGCCGTGGGAAGACGTTTTGCTCGTTGTCGCGGCAGTTCGTGCAATTGACGCCGGTGAAGTCGATGAAGATCAGCTTGTTGTCCTTGACCGCTTCGGCCCAGGCCATCTCGTAATCCATGTGCCAATCGAGATCAGCCGAAGCGCCGCCATTGCCGTTGTTCGACGCCCTGGCCCGCGTATCCAGCGGCAAGAAGGCGACCAGTCCCTCGCCAACGACGCCGATCGGCCGTTCGCGCCATAGGGCCGGAGCCATGTACATGGCCAGGGCGAAAAAGAGCGTGGCGAGCAACATGCGGAAGACGCCGATGCTCTCCACCGGGCTATCGTGCGGCAGACGATACGCGCCGAAGAGATAAGCGCCGCAGGCCACGCTCAGGGCGATCCAGGCGCAGAGCACGGTTTCGTAGTTGAAGAACATGGGGCTGCCGGGATTGAGGCCGACGTCGGTATTGGCCAGGAACTTGAGCGCCGCGGCCAGTTCCAGGAAGCCCATGACCACCTTGACCGAGTTCAGCCAGCTGCCGCTTTTCGGCAGTTTCTTCAACAGGCCGGGGAAAAGCGCCAACACGAAGAAGGGCGCCGCGAAGGTGGCCGCGTAGGTCAATGACACGATGAATAGCTGGAGCAGATTAAGCTGCAACACCTTGGCCCCGACCAGCAGCGGCCCGAGGAACGGCCCAGTGCAAGTAAAGCTGGTGACGGTGAACGTGAGCGCCATGAAGAAGGTGCCCGCGTAGCCGCCCTTGCCCTCGCGCGACGACGTGAACTGCGAAATGAACGAGGGCAGCTCGATCTCGTACATTCCGAACAGGCTGAGCGCGAAGAAGACCAGGACGAGTCCGAGCGCGAGGTTCACCCAGGCGTTGTTGGCCAACTCCACGATGATCTTGCCCAGCACCAGCACCGACAGGGCCAAGACGACGATGATCGTCAGCGCGTACACGGAAGCCGAGACGAGGGCGTTCTGCTTTCCCTTCTCCGATTGCTTCAAGAAGAAGCTGACCGTGATCGGGATCATCGGGAAGACGCAAGGGGTGAACAGCATGGCCACGGCGGCAAAGAAGGCGAGCGACATAGCGCTGAGCAGTGAGGAGTCATTCGTAGGCGCGCCAAAAATGCTCGGTTTCTTGCTTGCTTTGGCGGCTTTTTTCTCCTCAGTCGAAGGCACAGGCGTCCCCGGCAGTTCCACCACGGCGACAGACGGCTTCACTTCCATCCGCTGCTTCAGCTCCACCGTCAATGGCAGCGGGTCAGCGTCGCTGAGGGTGAATGCCACTTCCAGCGGATGTTCGCCCCACAGGCAACTCTTCTCGTTGCACACCTGCACGCGGACCACGAACGGCAGCTTCATCGGGCCGGGCGGCGCGTCGGGCAGGATGATTACGTCCTGCCACCAGACGAACGGGTGTGCGTATTCGAGCCAGACGCCGGCGCTGGCGATCTTGGTATCGACGAATTCCGGTTGCGTTTCGTGCAAGGGAAAGAGAGGCCGCAGACCGGGCACGTCGGTGAAGCGGATGGTACTCATCGGTTCCGGCTGACTGGCGGTGCGCTGAGCGACGGGATAGGTATGAAAGCCAGGCCGTGGCGTGCCGCTGATGACGAGGCGGACGACCTCGCCACGGCGGAATTCCTTCTTGACGACGCCGACCTGATTGACCGGCGCGAACGGGTCTTCCGCGAGAACGGTCGCCTTGAAGTCGATGCGATCCGCAGTGGTCTCGCGCTTGGCGGCGGTCGGCGTTTGCGCGGAGGCGTGGCCGATGAGGGCCAGCAAACCGGCGAGGCCGAGGAAGAGAGCGAGGCGACGCGCGGGGGTCAACATTCCTATCCCTTTCGTGCGACGAATGACGGCGAGCGGGGTCGCGTATGCGCCCCGGGGGCTTCTTCTTGCGGAACGCACTCGGGGCGCTTACGCGACCCCGCACTCGGGGCGCCTACGCGACCCCGCACTCGGGGCGCTTACGCGACCCCGCTCGCTCCTTCATCAACTTGGATGCTCGCGACCATCGCCGGTCACATCTTCGGCTTGGCCGGCGCCTCGACGCCTTGCAGCTTCAGCGTAGTGACCGCCTTGGTTTTCAGGTCCACCACGCGGATGCGATGCGCGTTGGTATCGGCGACGTACAGATTGCCGTCGGCGAAGCTGAGGCCGGCCGGTTCGTTGAACAGGCCGCCCGTCAGCCAGCCGCCCTGCTCGCCCAGGAACGTAGTACACGTCTTCTTGAGCGGGTCGAGGACTTTCAGTTTGCTGTTATACGTATCGGCCACGTACAGTTTGCCGTCATGGTAATAAACGCCGAGGGCGTGCTGCAGTCGCGCGTCGTCGCCGACGCCGTCCACGTCGCCGAAATCGAATAGGCCCTTGCCGACCAGCGTGGTGACGCTGCCCTTGGGATCGAGGGGCACTTTGCGGATGGCGCTAACTTCGCTGTCGGCGACGTAGATGTTCTTGCCGTCGGTGGTCAGGCCGCTCGGTTGGGCGAAGCGCGACCGGGCCAGCGAGCCGTCCTTGATGTTCTCGGCGCCGTCGCCGGCATAGCGGCGCACCTCGCCCTGCTTGAGGTCGAGACGCCAGATTTGATGGTGCCCGGCCATGGCGATGTAGAGGTCATTGTCGCCGACCAGCAGCAAATCCCAGGGGCTATTCAACCCGGTCGTCAGGGCGTCGCCGCCGGTGTCGCGGTCGTCGCCCTGCTTGCCGATGCCGGCGACCGTCGTCGCTTTCTGCGTCTTCAGATTGAGGGCGCGGATCAGGTGATTCTTGCGGTCGGCGACATAGAGAATGTCGCCCTTGAGGGCCATGCCTTGCGGGTCGTTGAACGTGGCCTTGGCGAAATCGCCGTCCTCCTTGCCCGACGTGCCGGCCCCCGCGATGACGATCTTCTTGCCGTCCAGATCGGTGACG
>JBBSES010000066.1:0-13114 GCA_038239465.1 Gemmatales bacterium | reverse complement strand
GGGGCGGTTCGTTGATATGCTTTAGCAACGCTTCGCGGATGCTGTGAAATTCTAGCACTGCGGATCGAAGCGGCAGGAGAGACGGCGGCTGTTGATGTCGAGAGCTTCGAGGATGCGCAAAACCGGGTCGGTGTAGAGGTTCCAGTCCTGCGCCCAGAGGATGACGTCGAGGTTTTCTTGGCCGGCTTTGAGGCGATCAAGGATGCGGTCGAGGAGCAGCGTATTGTCGTGGAATTCGCGTTGCAGCAAGCCGAAGTCGCCGCGGTCGAGTTCGACCCAGAAGCGGCGCCCTTGCAGGTGTTCGAGCCAGCGGGCACGCAGGTAGCCGTTCCAGTGGTCGCGTACCCAGCGGCGGATGGCCGCCTCGCCCAGGTCGCAGCCGGCCTTCTCGCTCTCGATCCACTTGAAGCGCTGAGCCTCCTTCTCGCTTTCGATGTAGACGCTACACTTTTCCATGGCTCCGCACCCTTTTGCCTGCCAGTGGAACGAGACCGAGGCGCCTTTGCCCGCATCCTTGCGTCACTATCTCCTATCCTTATCTTAACCGGGCCTTAAACTGCCCGCAAGTCAAACGGCTCACCGCGCTAGCCAACCGCCGTCCACCACCAGGCATTGCCCCGTGATGTAACTGCCCGCCTCGCTGGCGAGCAGCAGCGCCGGCCCCATCAGTTCGCTCGGTTCACCCCAGCGGCCCAGGGCCGTCGCGTCGGCGAAGGCCTTCTTTTCCGCGTCGGAGAGCAACTTGCCGGGCAGGTCGGTCAGGAACGGCCCCGGCGCCAGGCAATTCACCGTGACGCCGAACGTCCCAAGGTCCAAAGCACTCGCCCGCGCCAGGCCGAGCAACGCGGACTTGGTGGTCGAGTAGGCGTTGCGGCCTTCCTTCGAGACGAAGCCCATGATCGACGAAATGTGGATGATTCGGCCCCAGCGGCGCTCCTTCATTTGCGGCACCAAGGCGCGCGTCAGCGCCATTACGGAACTGAGGTTGATCTCCAGCACGCGGTCCCAGCTGTCGTCCGTGATCTTGTCGATGGCCTGCGGTTCGTTGGTGCCGGCGTTATTGACGAGGATGTCGACGCGCCCCAGCTGCTCCAGCGAAGTACGCGCCAGTCGTGCCACGTCGTCGCGTTTGGTCATGTCGGCGACTATATAGCGTCCGGTGCGTCCGGTGTCGGCGAGGATTTCGTCGAGCGCCGGCCGCAGTTCGCTCTCGGTCCGGCTGGAAATCAAGATATCGGCGCCAGCCTGCGCGAAGGCCCGCGCCATCGCCTTGCCCAGCCCCTTGCTGCCGCCGGTGACAAGGGCGACCTTGCCGGTGAGTTTGAAACTGTCCAGTGCCATCGTTAATTCCTTCTGGCTGGCTCGCCTTTTCGCGTCTTACTATACCGCACCGACCAGCGGTAAGGTTCGCCGCGCGCCTTCGGATTTCGGCGGCTTCTTGGTCGGATTGGCCGCTTCCTCGCGTTCCCACAGGTCGATCTCTTCGAGCAGGGCATCGACCATCTCGGCTTCGGCGACGTTGCGGACGATTTCACCGCGGCGGAAGATGACGCCCTTGCCGTTGCCGGCCGCGATGCCGATGTCGGCCTCGCGCGCCTCGCCTGGCCCGTTGACCACGCAGCCCAGCACGCTTATCTTCACCGGCGTGGTGCGCCCTTCCAAACGCTTCTCCAGCTGCGCGATGATGTCTTCCAGGTCGATGGCCAGTCGGCCGCACGTCGGGCAGGCGATCAACTCCGGCTTGCGCACGCGCCGCTGCGTCGCTTGCAGGATGTCGAACGCCGCCGCGATCTCCGGCACCGGGTCGCCCAGGAGACTGATGCGGATGGTGTCGCCGATGCCGTCGAGCAGGATCGGCGCCAGGCCGCACGCCGATTTGGTGACGGCGTATGGGGCCTTGCCCGCTTCGGTGATGCCGATGTGCGTGGGATAATTCGCTTGCTTGGCGTAGAGGCGATAGGCTTCGACGGCGGTGATCACGTCGCTCGATTTCAGCGACACGATAATGTCGTGATACCCCTCCGATTCGGCGATCTCCAGGTAGCGCAGCACGCTTTCGACCATGGCGGGCGGGCAGGGGAAGCCGTGTTTCTCGACCAATTCGCGTTCCAGGCTGCCGGCGTTGACGCCGATGCGCATCGGGATGCCCTTGGCCTTGCACTTGCGGATCACTTGCCGATAGCGGTCGTAGCCGCCGATGTTGCCGGGATTGATGCGAATCTTATCGACGGGATGATCGAGCGCGGCCAGCGCCATCTTGTAGTCGAAGTGGATATCGCAAATGAGCGGGATATGGATGCGCCGGCGGATTTCGCCCAGAACGGCGGCGTCTTGCGGCTTGGGCACCGTGACGCGGACCAACTCGCAGCCCACTTCTTCGAGACGGAGGATTTGCGCGACCGTCGCTTCGATGTCGTAGGTGTCGGGCGTCGTCATCGACTGGACGACGATGGGGTTATCGCCGCCGACGATGACAGAGCCGACCTTGACTTCGCGTGTCCGATGCCGCTGGAACGTGTGCTGATACGCCATCGAAATCTCCTCCGTGTCGGAATTCCTTTTGCGTCATCCTAGTTACGATGCCGCCGCGCCGTCAATCCGTAACAGGGCTGGCCGTTTCGCGGTCTCAATCCTCGGCCCCCTTGGGCGGCTTATCTTCGGGATAGACGTCGGGCAAGACGTTCGGCTGCACGTCGAGGGCGGGCACGTCGCCGTTGGCCTCGGAGGCGGCGCGGGCGGCGGCCTTGCGCACCATGTGGGCCACTTCCTTGGGATCCATCTGTTGGGTGTGTTCGTTCACGAGCGCGGCGGGGGGTTCGCCGGGGCCGAGATAGACCTTGAAGCGGAAATTGGCGATGCTCAATTGATCGTTGGGCAAGAGGGCCGCGCGGCGCACCCGTTGGCCGTTGACGCGCGTGCCATTGGTGCTGCCGAGATCGCGGATGAGCAGCAAGCCGTCGGTCTTGACGATGACGCAATGCTGCTTCGAGACGCTCTTGTGATCGAGGCGCAGGTCGGAGTCTTCCTTGCGGCCGACGACGGTCATGTCCTTGACGATCTCGACCGTTTGGCCGCCATCGAGGGGGAGCAATTGCGCACGCATGGAAAGCCTCGTCGGGCGCGGGGCGCGGGAAACACACCCCTTACTATCATATCTGCGCCCGCGTTCCCGCCAAACGGGAAAGCGACCTCGGCTTGCCGTTTCGCGTTCTTTTCACCGTTGCAACACGCGCTCGATGCGTTCCACCAGCGCCCGCACGCGGAAGCGTTGTTCGCCGAGCAGCAATTCGCCGTCGTCCTTGAGCCATTGCCGGACTTTCTTCTCGGCCGCCACCACGGTGCTATGGTTGCGTCCGCCGTAATGCCGGCCAATCTCGCTGTGCGCCGCCCGCGTGTGTCGCCGCGCCAGGAACATCGCCACCATGCGCGGATGGCTCACCGCCCAGGAGCGTTGCTTGCTCCGTAGCGCTCCCGCTTCCAGACGCAATACCTCGCATACGGCCGTGTCGATATCGTCCAGTTGCACCACGCGCACGGCGTGACGCAAGAGATCGCCAAGCGCCTCGCGGGCCAGCGCTTCATCGATAGGCCGGCCGGCGACCCGGCTGTAATGGCGAACGCCATGCAAGGCCCCTTCCAACTCGCGGACGTTGCCGCGCAGCTGCTCCGCGAGAAAGCGCAACACCGCGTCGGGTATCGACGGTTGCGCTGTCAGCCCTCGCGCTCGCAACAGGTCAAGGCGCGTCGCGGCGTCGGGCGGCGTCAAGCCCCAGACGGCGCCGCCGAGCAAGCGGTCGCTCAACTCGGCCGTGAATTCGTCCGCCAATCGCGGATGGCAATCGGCGCTGACGACGACCTGTTTACCTTCCGCCAAGAGGGCATCGAACGTATGCAAGAACTCGTCCTGCGTGGCGTGCTTGCTGCCCAGGAAGTTCAGGTCGTCGAGCAAGAGGGCGTCGGTTTCGCGGAAGTGCTTGCGGAACGACGCCAGCTTGCCGTGCTGCATGGCGTGCAAGAAGCGATTGGTGAATTCCTCGGCCGAGATGTAGGTCACGCGCCAATCGGGATGATGCTTGCGCAGGCCCGCGTAAATGCCTTCGAGCAGATGCGTCTTGCCGGTGCCGACGGGGCCGTGCAAAACGAGAGGGTTCGCGCACTGTCCCGGCGCCTCGACCACGCTCAGCGCCGCCGCATGGGCCAGCCGATTGCACGGGCCGACGACGAACTCCGCCAGGCGATGCCAGCGCCGCGCCCGCTTGACGGCGCGCGGGGCCGCCGGCTCGGGCGCCTTGTCCTCTAGCCGAGGGGAGACCTCGGGCCAGGGCGGTGGCGGCACGGGACGACGCACCGTCTCGGTTTCCTCGCGGCGCGCTGCCTGAAACAACTCGGCGTCGATGGCGAAGGCGACTTCCATCGGCTGGCCAAAGACGTCAGCCGCCGCGGCACGTACCGCCGCCGCGAACTTGCTCTCCAGGTAGTCCTGATAGAAGCGATTGCGCACGCCGATGATGAGACGGGTATCGTCCCAGGCGAGCTTGGTCTTATCCGCGAACCAAAAACGATAGCGTGGCTCGCCGCCGATGCGCTGGGCTATCGCCCGGCCCAACGCGGCCGCCACTTCGGGATCGCAGGTCGTCAATTGACCTCCCGGCGCGCGGAATCTCCGCGGTCATTGCAATGTGAAAATCGCAAGAGAGGTCGTGCCCGCGGACAGGGGGGAAGCCTGCGTTGGACGGTTCAACTCGGAGACGCGCAATCATAACCGCCGCCGTCGAACTGCCAACGAAAAATGTCCGCCGCGTCCGCCGAACCGGACGCCCCTCTAGCGCAAGCAACGCCATTTCCGGCATTTAGCGCGGGACGCACCCAAGGCGCCGAATCGGGAAAGCCGGCAGCCGCGTGGATAACGTGTCAGTAGCGCCGCGCGCTCCTGGACGACGCGCTGGCTTCGCGTTTCATGCGTTCATAATGCCCCATCTCCTTTCCACAAAGCCAGATAAACCTCGCGCGACTCGAACGCCTCGAAGCCCAGGCCGCGGTATAATTCCCACGCCGGGCGGTTGCGAACATCCACGGACAGCGTCAGCTGACGCGCCTCGCCGAGGCGCGCTTCGAGCAATGCCTTGTGCATCAACTCCCGACCAACGCCGCGCCGCCGCGCTTCCGGCACGACGCCCACGTAGGAAACGTCCCAGCCATCCGACGCGCTCACCATCGTCAGCAGCAACACGCCGGCGGGGCGCCGCCCGGCGAGCCCCAGCCACCAGCGCTCGGGGTCGTGCCGCCCCTGCGCGCGATGGCCTTCGATGATCTCGTCGATGGTCCGCACGCCGCTCAACTCGGGGCAGTCTTGCGTACCCTCATAGGTGTGGAGAAGCGTCTCGTGAAAGCGCGCCGGATCGCGCGTAAACGGTACATACGTGAGGCGCTCTGAGGCGGCGAACAGCGGCGCCGTCAGGTCGAGGAAGTGGCGCATGTACCACAAGGTCGTGACGTGCGCGAAGCCGTTGCGCTCCAACGGCGCCACCAGGGGCGTTTCATCGAGGACGAGCAGCGCCTGCGCCACCTTACATCCTCGATTCCGCAGCCAGGTCATGGCGTGGCGTGTCAACGCATCCTCGACTTCTTCCTCAAGATTAACGGCGCGCGGCGGCCAGACCAGCGCTCCGGCTCCCGGCGCCGGCGTGCATACCAGGGCACCGACCACGCGCCCGCCATCGTCGGCGACGAGCAGACCGTCCCCTTCCAGTTCGCCGCGCGCGATCAGGTCGAGGCCGTTGGCCGCGCGCGTTTCCCGCTCGCTGTCGGTGAGGTAGTCGAAGATCAGGCGAAAGGCGTCGGCACGTTCCGCAATCAGGGCCGGACGTATGAGCATGTTCGAAACCTCCCGCGGTGCCGAGCAATCCAATTCCATCATTATCGCATCCTCGCGCGGGCGCGAAATTTTCGCGCCCGCCCGTTTGACAGGTTCTTTTCCGCGACCTATAGAAGAGTATCCCCTTCGCGAAAGTCGGGCCTCTTCCCTATCTCCCCGGCAACTCGCTCCCCTCTCATCCGCTGGCGCCTCTCCCATCCGACGGTTAATTCTCCGTCTGCATCCGTTCGCCGTGACTGAGGCACGTCGCGGCGCTTCGTTCGAGGCGTCGCTTATCATTTCTTCGATCTCGCATTCCGAGGAGGTACATCATGGCTACGAAACGCGGAACGGTCCTGGAAATCGAGCAATTGTCAGACCGTATCATGCCGTCCACGACCGCGATCTTCAGCAACGGGTTGCTGCTGGTGCAGGGCGACAACGCCGGCAACAGCATCCAGGTGGCGGCGCGGACCGACGGCACGCTGCAAGTGACCGACCACGGCGTCAACGTCGCCATCGCCGGCACGGCCCCGACGCTGACCAACCTGCGCATTCTCGTCGAGCAGAGCGGCAGCGGCCAAGGCTACGTGCTGGCGACCGACAAGAGCCTGGGCACGATCCCGACCTACCTCGACGCCACGCTCGGCCGCGACAACGTGCTGACGCCGGGCAACTCTGGATCGAGTACCGAGGTCGGCGGCCACGGCATCAACTGGCTGATTTCCGGGCCGGGGCCGGACGTACTCCTGGGCGGCACCGACGCCGGCAGCCGCAACCTGTTCGACTGGGAACCGGGCACGGGCACGGACGTCGTCGTCGGCCGCGGCGGCCACAACAGCTTGCTCGTCGTCGGCAACACCGGCGGCAAGGGCGAGATGGACCAGGTGGACGCCGATGGCCGCGGCGGTTTCGTCTACTCGCGGCTGAACGTCGTGCCCTTCAAGATCTTCGCCTCCCACGTCGATACGCTCGTCATCCGCCCCAGTTCCGGCGACGACCAGGTGACGGTCAACGACCTGACCGGCGTGCCGGGCTTGGAGCGCGTGGAGGTGGACGGCGGCGACGGCAACGACACCATCGACTTCTCGCGGCAGCGTAACGCCGGCGTGCGCGCGATCTTCAACGGCGGCAACGGGACCAACACCTACATCGCTGGCGCCGGGGTCAACGACTTCCTCGATAGCAATGACAATACGCAGGTGATCCCGCCGCATAGCGGCAAGGTGGTGAACGTGTCGGAGGCGAGGGAAGCGTCGTACCTGGCGGACTTCGATGCGTTTCAGGCGCTGCTGAGTCGGCGGAAGTAGGGAAGAGTGCTTCAAATATTGAGCGAGCGACTCATGTAGGGTGGGCCTCGCTATCGCTCGACCCGCCGGAGCCTTATCCGATTCCGGTGGGCCTCGCTATCGCTCGACCCACCCTACACTTCGTCCCCAAGCCAGAGCTTGGGATTGCATGTACAATCAAAAAAGCCACCCGCGTGGGTGGACGAAACCCCCTGTTTTACCGGAGACTTCGCCGTGCGCCACCTGACCGCGGCCCTACTGCTCGCCATCGCGCTTTCGTTTTCCACGTCCTCCGCGGCCGACGACAAGGACTGGGCCACCCTCAAGGGCCAGATTGTCTTCGGCGACGACAAACTGCCCGAGGCCATGCCGCTCAAGGTGGACAAGGACGAAAAGCACTGCCTCATGAACGGCAAACTTCTCAGCGAGGATTGGGTCATCGACAAGGAGAGCAAGGGCATCCGCTGGGCTTTCGTCTATCTGCTGCCGGAGCCAGGCAGCGGCAAGAAACTGCCGATTCATCCGGCGCTGAAGGACGTGAAGGAAGGCGAGGTCGTCGTCGATCAACCCTGCTGCGCGTTCGTGCCGCACGTCGTCGCTCTGCGGCAGGGGCAAAAGCTGGTGGTGAAGAACAGCGCTCCGGTGGCGCACAACATCCGTTGGGCCGCGCAACCAGGGGTTAACGAAAGCGGCAACGTCATCGTCGCGGCGGGCGGGTCGCATACCATTGAGGGGTTGCGCGCCCAGCGGGCGCCCATGCCGATGAGTTGCGACATCCATCCGTGGATGCGTGGCCAGGTGCGTATCTTCGATCATCCGTACTATGCCGTCACCGACGCCAAGGGGAATTTCGAGATCAAGGACGCGCCGGCCGGCGAGTGGCGACTCGTCGTCTGGCACGACAAGGCGGGCTTCCAGAAGGGGGACGGCAAAGACCCCGGTGAGAAGATCACCATCAAGGGGGGCGCCGCGCAGGACGTGGGCAAGATCGCGCTGAAGGCGCCGGCCCCATGAGGCTTCCGGCAAACGGTGGACTTCTCCGGCGCCTCGTTCAAGAATAGATGTGCCCCCACGCCTGACCCCGGAGTCGCCATGTCGTCCCCCGTCGAAAGTTTGCTCGGCCGCTGGGAGGAAGCGCGGCGTTCGGGCCGCGACTTGTCCCTGGCCGAGTTGTGCGCCGGCCGTCCCGAATTGCTGGACGAACTGCGCCAGCGCGTCGAGGCGCTGCAGGGCACCGACCGGCCCACGCAGGAGACGAAGGCGTTTTCTGGGCCGCCGCCGGCCGTCACCGTCATCGGCGCCCACGTTTTGAAGGCGGGCGTCGAGCCGGTGCCGGGGTATCGCGTCCTGTCGTTGTTGGGCAGCGGTTCGTTCGGCCAGGTCTGGAAGGCCGAGGGGCCGGGCGGCTTCCACGTCGCCTTGAAGTTCGTCCGTCTCGATGATAAGGCCGACACCGTCGAGTTGCGCTCGCTCGAATTGATGAAGAACATCCGCCACGCCAACTTGCTGGCGATGTTCGGCGCCTGGCGCGGCGACGACCAACTCATTATCGCCATGGAGTTGGGGGAGCGCACGCTGCACGACTGGTTGCAGGAGTCGAAGCGTGCCGGGCAAGTCGGCATCCCGCGCGAAGAACTCATCGAAGCGATGCGCGAGGTGGCCAAGGGGATCGACTTCCTTAACGAACCGCGCCACACCCTCGACGGGCACGAGAAGGTCGGCATCCAGCACCGCGACATCAAGCCGCAAAATCTGCTACTGGTCGGCGGCAGCGTCAAGGTGGCCGACTTCGGCCTGGCCAAGCTGCTCGGCGATTCGGTGGTCAGCAACTCGGGTAGCATGACGGTCGCCTACGCCGCCCCGGAGTTCTTCCGCAGCCAGACGTCGGCGCGGTCGGATCAGTATTCGCTGGCGGTGAGCTATTGTCAGCTGCGCGGCGGGCGGTTGCCGTTCGTGGGTAGCATGGCGGACGTGTCATTAGGCCACATGAACAAGCCGCCCGATTTAACCATGCTGCCGGAAGAAGAGCGGCCCGCTGTGGCCCGCGCGCTGGCCAAGCTGCCCGACGACCGTTGGCCCAGCTGCCGCGACTTCGTCAAAGCGCTGGCCGAGGCGAAAGAGGAAACCGCGCCTTCCTCGGCCGCGATCACTTCGACCCTCTTGCCAAACGTTACCGCCCGGCGATCCATCGCTCCGCCCTCCTGGCAAGCGGCGCCGCGCAAGCGCTCGAAGGCGCCGGCGATGGTGACAATGGGCGTCGCGCTGCTGGCGGCGATCGGCGCGGGCATCTATTTCGGCCTGCCCTATTTACTCTCCGACAACGGCGGTCAGGCGGTGGCGCCATCCGTGCCTCTCCTGTCAACGAATCGAACGACCGATGCGGTTCGCCCCACGTTGCCGGCAACGCTTCCTCAACCGCCCGACATCGGAGCGCGCGTCGCCGAACTGTGCCGCCTGGGCACTGAGTCGCTGAACCGCAAGGACGCCGACGCCGCGCTGACCGCGTTCAACGAAGCGCTACGTTTGGACGGCAATCACCTGCCCGCCTATGCCGCGCGGGCGCGTGCCTATCGGCTCAAGGGCGATAGCGGCGCGGCCCTCGCCGACTGGACGCACGTCCTCAGTCGCCAACCCTCGGCGGCGGCTTTCGTGGAACGGGCCGACCTGCGTCTCGACGGCTTCGACTGGCTCGGCGCCCTGGCCGACGCCGACGCCGCGCTGAAACTCGACTCGCACGCGCCGGCCGCCCACCTGGCGCGCGGCCGCGCGCTGGCCCAGCGCGGCCACCACGACCAGGCGTTGACGGCTTACAAACAGGCCCTGCGCGGCGACTCCAAGCTCGCCGCGGCGTTCGGCTATCGGGCGCTGAGCCATGCCTTCCGCGGGGAAACGGCCGAGGCCCGCGCCGACGCCGACGAGGCGATTAAGCTTGATTCCAGTTCCTCGCTGCCGCACCGCCTGCGCGGCCAGACGCTGGCCAGGCTCGGCGACCCCGTCAAGGCCATCGAGGATTACAGCCAGGCCGTCGTGGTCGATCCCTCGTCGGCCGACGCCTATTACCGCCGCGGCCTGGCCAAGGCGCAATTGAAAGATCATGCCAAGGCCGTCGCCGATTACACCCGCGCCATCGAGTTGAAGCCCAAGCAACCCACGTATTACATCGATCGGGCGATTGCCTATCGAAACCTCAAGGACGAAGTGCCAGCAAAGCGCGACGACGAGCAAGCCATCGCCCTTTGCACGGAGATGATCGCCCGCGACCCGCGGCCCGTCTACGCCTACTCGCTGCGCGGCGGCGCCCACGCCGATTTGAAAGACGACGCCAGGGCGGTCGCCGACTACGACCAGGCCGTCGAACTCGATCCAGAGTACGCCTTCGTTTACGTCAAGCGCGGCTGGGCGCGAGCGCGCGCGGGCAACTCCGCCGGGGCCATCGCGGATTGCACGAAAGCGTTGCGGATCAACCCCCGGGACGCCTCGACCTATCGCCATCGCGCCGTGGCGCACGAAAACGCCAAGGACACGGCCAAAGCGCTGGCCGACTACGGGAACTGTATCGACCTCGATCCGCGCTCGGGGCCGGCCTATCGCGGCCGGGCTTACTTGCACCTGAACCTCAAGGACAACGACAGGGCCGTCGCCGACTTCACCAAGGCCATTCAGTATGGCGAGGACGACGCCGCCACCTATCGCAATCGCGGCCTGGCCCACGGACACCTCCGCGCCTATGCCAGTGCCATTCAGGATTACGGCAAGGCGATCGAATTGGACCCGAAATACGCGACCGCCTACGCCGACCGCGGCGCCGTCCAGTACACGCTCCGAGAATACGACAAGGCGGTCGCCGACTATTCGCGGGCCATCGAGTTGTCGCCGAAATACGCCTTCGCCTTGAACAATCGCGGCCTGGCCTACAACGCCCTCAAGCAGCCGGACAAGGCGTTGGCCGACTTCAGCGCGGCCATCGAGGCATCGCCCCAGTACGTCTATCCGTATCGCCATCGCGCCGACATTTACTCGAACCGCCGCGACTACGACAAGGCCCTTGCCGACTTCACGAAGGCTATCGACCTCGATGGCCAGTTCGTGCCGACGATCAACAACCGCGGCCTGGCGTACCAAAACAACAAGGAGTACAACAAAGCCCTCGCCGACTTCACGAAGGCCGTCGGCCTCGATCCGAAGTATCGGTACGCCTTTCTCAATCGCGGCGACGTCTATCGGACCTTGCGCCAATGGGACGACGCCATCGCCGATTACACCAAAGCGATCGAACTGGACGGCCAGCAGGCCGCGCCGTTCAACCAGCGCGGCCTATGCCACGAAGCCAAGAAAGAACACGACCGCGCCATCGGCGACTACACCAAGGCCATCGCCATCGATGCCAAGTACGTCTTCCCCTATCGCAATCGCGGCGACGTTTACAGCCGGCGCAAGGCTTACGACCAGGCCCTCGCTGACTACGACGAGGCGATCAAACTCTTTCCCAAGTATGGCCCCACCTATGCCGACAAGGCGTTCGTCCTCAACGAAAAGGGAAAGCATCAGGACGCCATCGGCGCGGCGGACGAGGCGATCAAACTGGCGCCGACCGCCAGCAACGGCTACTTCCAGCGCGCCTACGCCCGCGCCGCCCTGGGCGACAAGGCGAAAGCAATCCCCGATTACGATAAGGTGATCGAACTCGATCCGAAGAACGCCCTGGCCTACAACAATCGCGGTAACGCCTATACCGCCACCAAGGACTTCGAGTTGGCCCTCGCCGACTTCAACAAGGCCATCGCCCTCAATCCCAATTACGCGCAGGCGTATCGCAACCGGGCCGTGGTCCACGACAAGAAGGGGGAGAAGGAGAAGGCCAAGCGGGACCGAGCCAAGGCGGACGAGATCGACAAGGCGCCGGGAATTAGCGTGGAAAATCCGAGCATGATCGGACGATGACGGGCGCTACTTCTGAGCAGTAATCCATGACCTGCGTTCACCTGAATAGCCCGGAAATCAGCGTTTGCCTGGCGAGCGGGGGGCTTACGCCCCCCGTGGATTCCACGGGGGGCTTACGCCCCCCGCTCGCCGGAATATTTTGGAACAGTCGCTCGCCTTACTTCTGTCGCCGCGCGAAGACCGCGATCGCTTCGGCCTGATCCTCGGTCTCTATGGAGCCGGGCCGCAACCGGCGAACCTTGGCGATGGCGTTGGCGGCGTTCAATCCCTTCTGGACGAAGTAACAGGCCAGGATGACGCCGCTGCGTCCCAGGCCGGCCGAGCAGTGGACCGCGACCGGCATTTGATGGGCATGCGCCCGAGCGATCGCCGACGTGGCCCGGTCGAGTTGGTCCTGCGTTGGCGCCTCCATGTCTTCCACGGGCACGTCGAAAACCAGCAGGCCGGCGTCGTTGACCCAATCGCGGCGTAGGCGGTCTTCCGTCAATGAGAGCAGTAATTGAATGCCCTGTTGCCGCAGCCAGGCGAGTTCCTCGGGCGCGTCGGGGCGTCCCATGGCGGCGAGCAAGGGCCGTTCGACCCACGAGAAATTGGTCGGCGGGCTGAGCGTCGGCGTATCGGTCGGCTCTTTCATGCGCGTCGCCCCTTGGCCCGGTTCGCTCAATGCAAAGGTTTCTGCCCGAAACGGACGCGCAACTGATTGGCCTCTTGCCACACCTTGGCGTCGATCCGCAAGAAGTCGATCAAGTTGGCCGTGGTCACTCGTAGTGCCGCCGCCACGTCGCTGACCCGCGCTTCCAGCATCTGCATCGCGTCCAGCACGACGCCGACGGCCGGCCAGAAACGTGGATCCTTGGCGCCCATGTCCAGCCGGCCCGATGCGTTTCGCGCCTCCCGAAAGTCCCGGTGGTCGCCAATGTCCTCGACACGCACCTCGTCGCGCAGCTGCAAGAACAAGGCTTTTCGCATCCGCCGCAAGGCCCGCGCCCGGTTTTCGTGCTGCGACCGGCTTTCCTCGGCGATGACGATC
>JBBSES010000065.1:0-13218 GCA_038239465.1 Gemmatales bacterium | reverse complement strand
CGACACCATGAAGCCGGTCCTCGATTGGCTGTCCAAGAACCACGAAAAAGCCATCCGCGACCTCGGCGATCTGGTGGCGGTGCCGAGCATCAGCACCGACGGCGCTCACGCCTCCGAACTCGACCGCTCCGCGGCGCTGACCTGCGAGCAAATGCGCGCCGCCGGCTTGCAAAACGTCGAATCGCTCCGCGCCGGCGACTCCTACCCCTATGCCTATGGCGAATGGCTCGGCGCTCCGGGCAAGCCGACGGTCTTCCTGTACGCGCATCACGATGTCCAACCCGTGGCCGGCTTCGAGAGCCAGTGGGAATCCGACCCGTGGACGCTGACGCGCCGCGGCGGCCGTCTCTATGGCCGTGGCGCCGCCGATGACAAGGGAGCCATCACCGCCCAACTCGGCCCCATCGCCGCCTACTTGAAAGCCGTCGGCAGCCTTCCCGTCAACGTTAAGATGCTCGTGGAAGGCGAGGAAGAAGTCGGCTCCAGCAACCTGCTCGGTTTCTTCAAGGAACACAAGAAGCGTCTGCAATCCGACGTCATCGTCGTCTGCGACACGGAGAACATCGAGGTCGGTCTGCCTTGCCTGACTTACTCTCTACGCGGCATCGTGGCCCTGACCATCGAGGTGGAAGCGGCGAAAATCCCGGTGCATAGCGGCATGGCCGGCGGCGCCTTCGCCGACGCGGCGCTGGCCCTGAACGTCCTTCTGGCAAGGCTCTTCTGGAAGAACGGCCCGCTGCCGGTGCCGCACCTGTACGACAAGGTGCGCCCCTTGACCAAGGCCGAACGCGCCACCATGAACGCCCTGCCATTGGAAGAAGCCAAGTTCCGCAAGATGCTCGGCGTGCCTTCGTCGGTGAGCATGGCTACCCAGAAAGGCGTCAACTTCTACGAGCAGACCGCGCGCAAGCCGTCGGTCACGGTCATCGCCCAGGAAGCCAGTTCGTTCAAGAACCTCTCCAACCAGGTGCTGCCGAAAGCACGGGCCGTCGTCAGCTGCCGCATCGTGCCCGACCAGGAGCCGAAGGAAGTGCTGAAGCAGTTGACCGATTTCCTGACGGCCGACCCGCCGTGGGGCGTCAAGGTTACGGTCAAGCCGAACGGGCCGGCCGTGAAATGGTGGATGACCGATCCAACCGGGCCGGCGTTCGAGGCCGCTCTCGGCGCGATGCGCTCGGGCTTCAACCACGAACCGGCCGCCGTCGGCTGCGGCGGCAGCATCGGCTTCGTCGGCCCCCTCGCCGACCTCTTCGGCGGCGCTCCCGCGCTGCTGTTCGGCATCGAGGATCCCAGGAGCAACGCCCACGCTCCCAACGAAAGCCTCCACGAAGGCGACCTGCGCAAGCTGATGGCGTCGCTGGCCCACCTGTTCGACAATCTGGGAAAGTTGCCGGGTGGGAAGGTGAGGTGAGGAGGCTCTCCGCGTCCAATCGGGGAATTCCGAGCGATCCATGCCGCGATCTCGTCCACGTCGCCGGCGGCCGCGCTCAGCCAGCGCACGGATTTTCGTCTCCTCGCGCTCATGATTTACGCATCTTTTGCCGTACTTTCGCCGGCGACTGGACGCGGGCCTCCGCGTGAGAAATCCTCGGGCCGCTCATGCGCGAGGCCAGCAAGTCCTTGATGGCTCCCTCGTACATGGCCTCGTAGTCCTCGGGGCTGATGAAGAACCCGATCACTTCCGAGTCCTGAGTCACGGCGATGGGACCGCCGCCCGCGCGCGCGGCGGCGTACTTGCCGATGTTTCCGCAGAATTTGTCGGCCCCGACCAGGTTTTGCGTGTCAATGAGTACGATGATTCCTCCGTTTCAAGACGCCGTATTCGTACCTTCCAACGCTTCTACGATACCTCGCTCGCCACCCGCGCTGGCGCCGCCGTCTTCGCGTGGTCGTGCCCACGATAGACGCCGAAATCGTTGAACCAATACCGCTTCGCCAGTCGATAGAGCCAGTTCTTTTCCGGCACCTCGTTGCCGGGATTGTACTGCGAGGTGCGCGTCGTCATCGCGTCCAACTCGGCCCGCGCCGTGCCGCGCGCGGTCGCGTCGGCGGCGCCGTGTTTGTCCACGAGTTGCTTGAGTAGATCGGGCCGTTCCAGCACGATGCAGCCGCGCGTCGTCGTTTGCGCTAGCTCGCGGAAGTCGCGCAGGAACGCCGATTGCAGGAACTTGTCGCGCAACGGCCGGGCGTCCTCCGTGGCATGGATCGACTCCTTGGCGAACTGCACGATGGGGCACGGCTCGATGCCGCCCCACGGATTGATGTGGTGCGTGATCCCCGTGGCGGCCGGGCACAGCGCTCGCCCCTCGCCGTCGAAATAGGCATCGACGATGATGATCGGCTTCTTGGCCCGCATCTCGACCACGAATTGCCGGGCTTTGCGCTGTTGCGCCGTCGTCAGGCACAGGTCGGGGCGGGCGTCCGGTCCCATTGGCCGATAGACGTGAAACCAGGTATACATCACGCCCATGTCGATCAGGCGATCGACCCACTTCTCGGTCAAGAGGTCGTCGATGTTCGTCTGACAGAGGCTGGTGCAAACGCCGGTGAAGACCTTTTCATCGAGACAGTTGCGCACCCCTTGCAACGTCTTGCTCAGAACGCCCGCTCGGCCGCGGCGCTCGTCGCTGACGATCTCGGTGCCTTCAACACTAATGAGCGGCGTGACGTTGCCCAACTGGCGCAGGCGCTTGGCCTTCTCCGGCGTAATGAATTGGCCATTGGTGAAGATCTGAAAATAGCAATCGGGATGTTCCGCGAGCATGTCGAGCAAGTGCGGGTGCATGAACGGTTCGCCACCGACCACGCCGAAGAAGACGTTACCCATCTCGCGGGCCTCGCGCACCAGGCGATGAAACGCCTCCGGTTCGATGATCTGCTGCTTGGCGGCCACGTCCACCCAGCAGCCCTGGCAGCGCAAATTGCAGCTGTTGATAATCGACACGTAGAGAAAGGGAGGAAACACCTCGCCGCGCTTGAGGCGCCGCTTGTGCCGCTCGACGGAGAGCATCCCCTTCCAGCCCATGTTCCACGCCAACTTCCAGAGGAGGCGCTTGTCGGTTTCCAGGAGCATCCGGCGGGCCAGGCGCAGGTACATGACGGTTCCTTGGAGAAAGGTGAGGAACGTGCATTATCGCATGGCGGAGTGGGTTTACCAGCGCGGCTCGGCCTTGAGTCGCTGGCCGATCCATTCGACCACACGGCGTTCGCCCCAGTAGATGCCGCCCCCGCCGTCCCAGCCCAAAAAGCCGAGATGCCCGCCGCGCGCGAGGATGCGCACCTCGACGTTGGCCAGGTCGGTCAACGTCTCGAACGGCTCGGCACTGATGAACGGGTCGTCGCGCGCCGTCACGATCAGCGTTGGCACCTGAATACGCGGGATGAACGGCAGCGACGAGGCACGGGCGTAGTAATCGAGCGCGCCGTCGAAGCCGCTGCGCGGCGCGGTATACAATTCGTCGAATTGCTGGATATTGATGCCGCGCGGGAAGCGCGTCTTCGTCAGGTCGGGAAAGAGGCGTTCGCGGCGGTGCACCAGGGCGATCAGATGGCGCAAGAAATGGAGTTCGTAGAAGCGATTGCGCGGCAGCATCAGCAGCTGCAAACACTTCTTCAAGTCGATGGGCGGCCCGACCGCGACGGTGCCGACGAGGTTCGGCACTGGGTCGTCGGCCGCCTCGCCGGTGAGCTTGAGCGACACGTTACCGCCGAGCGAAAATCCGACGAGGACCAAAGGCGAGGCCGGACTCCATCTGTGGACCTCGGCGAGGGCGGCGCGGACGTCGTCGGAGCAACCGGCGTGATAGGGCCGTCGGGCAAGCGTCACCCCTTGGCCGGCGCCGCGGAGGTCGAGGCGCACGGCGCGGATGCCGCGCGGCAACAGTTGCCCCGCCAACCGCTGGACGTAGCTGCTGCGGTGCGAGCCGGTCAGGCCGTGAATGAGAACGGCGATCGGCCCGCCCGCTTTCCAGCCGCCGGGGATGCTGTCGTGCAAGAGCAATTGGTCGCCGTCGGGTAGGCGCACCGGTCGCGCGTGCGACAGGGCACTGAACGGCGGCGTCAGCAGCAGGCTGCCGAGGACCGTTTGCAGGTGGGCATTGCCCAAAAAGGGCAGCGGACGAAAATCGCGGTCGGGGGGATGCGCTTCCATGAACCCAAGTGGCGCTGAGGGAAGGGGGTCAACTCACTTCGTCGAGCGGGCAGAACTTGGCGACGCTATCGAGCAGGCGGCTCATCTCGAACGGCTTGCGGATGTAGTCATCGACGCCCAGGATTTCGGCGTAGGCGCGATGGCGGCTGCCCTCGTTGGCGGTGATCATGATGACGCGCGGCCCCTGGTCGGGTCGCGTTTTGAGCTTTTCCAGGACGAGGAAGCCGCTCTTCTTGGGCATCATCATATCGACGATGACGAGGTTCGGCGCCTCGCGTTCGGCGATGGCGAGGCCCATGTTGCCGTCGGAGGCGGTGAGGACGCGATACCCCTTGCGCTCCAGCAACAGCCGAATCGCCCCGAGGATATCGGCGTCGTCGTCCACCACGAGAATGGTTTTGCGGTCGGCCATGCCCGGCGCCACGAAAGGGATAGGTTCCTAATGAGTTCATCTTAGGACCGGCGCCGCCGGAAGACAACGGGCGGCAAAGGGTTGACTGCCCTTCCGCCGAGCCGTAGGTCAACCTCTCTTTCGCGTGCTTGTTTCTCCCGGAGTGCCCCCGTGCCGGCCGCGTCCCTGCCCGCCTCTCTCGGCTTTCGCATGCCTGCGGAATGGGAGCCGCACGCCGCGACCTGGATCGCCTGGCCGCACAAGCGCGCCGACTGGCCCGGCAAGTTCGGCCCCATTCCCTGGGTCTACGTCGAGATCGTCCGTCACCTGCACGTCGATGAGCGCGTGCGCATCCTCGTCGCCGACGCCCGCATCGAACGGCAGGCGCGGTCTCTGCTGAAGCAAGCCCACGTCGATCTGGACGCCGTCGATTTCGTGCCGTTCGCCACCGACCGCGTCTGGACGCGCGACTACGGGCCGATCTTTTTGACCGACGCCAAGGGCCGCCGCGTTGCCACCGACTGGCGCTTCAACGCCTGGGCGAAATATCCCGACTGGCAAGCGGACGACGCCATTCCGGCGCAGGTCGGCCGCCTCTTGAAGCTAAAGTCCTGGCAGCCCAAGGTAGGACGGCGCCGCGTCGTCCTCGAAGGCGGCAGCATCGACGTGAATGGGCAAGGGCTACTCTTGACCACCGAGGAATGCCTGCTCAGCGACGTGCAACAGCGCAATCCTCGCCTGGACCGCGCCGACCTCGAACGAGTGTTCGCCGACTATCTCGGCGTTCGGAAAGTGCTATGGCTCAACCGCGGCATCGAGGGGGACGACACGCACGGGCACATCGACGATATCGCCCGCTTCGTCGGCCCGCGCACCGTCGTGACGGCCTTCGCGGACGATCCGACCGACGCCAACTTCGCGCCGCTGTTTGAGAACTACGAGCGCCTGCGCAAGATGAGCGACACCGCGGGGCGGCCGTTGGAAGTGATCAAGCTGCCGCTGCCGGCGCCGTTGCATTTCCGCCAGCGGCGTTTGCCGGCCAGCTACGCCAACTTCTATATCGGCAATGGCCGCGTGCTGGTGCCGACCTTCAACGACCCGAAGGACCGCGAGGCCCTCGACATCCTCGCCGACCTGTTTCCTGGTCGTTTCGTGGCCGGCATCCATGCCGTCGATCTGGTGTGGGGGTTGGGCACGCTGCACTGTTTGACGCAGCAAGAACCTCGGGGAAGCGCGGAACGCGGAACGCGGAACGCCGAGTGAAGCTGCTCTCGATGGTCCCGGTTTCGGTACAATCCCCATCGCGCCCTCGAGTCCGCGTCGCGGGCCGGGCCTCTCTCGCACCGTTGGAGCATCCCATGCGCCGAACCTTCCTCGCCGGCTGGAGCCTGTGCCTGATGACTTCCCTCGCCGCCGCCGACGTTTCCGGTCCGACCGACTTCGGCAAGACCGCCGAGGGTATGCCCGTCGAAGTCTACACGCTGAAAAACGCCAACGGCGTCGTCGCCAAACTGATGACGCTCGGCGCCACGTTGACGGAATTGCACGCGCCGGACAAGAAGGGCAAGCTGGCCGACGTGGTCCTCGGCTTCGACGACGTGGCCGGCTATCAGTCCGAACGCAACCAGTACTTCGGCTGCACCACCGGCCGCGTCGCCAACCGCATCGCCAAGGGCAAGTTCACCCTCGACGGCAAGGACTACCAGTTAGCCGTCAACAACGACGTCAACCACCTGCACGGCGGCGCCAAGCGCAGCCTCGACAAGGTTATCTGGAAGGCCGAAGCGCTCAAGGACAAGAGCGCTGTCCGCTTCACTTACACCAGCCCGGACGGCGAGGAAAACTATCCCGGCAAGCTCGACCTCGCCGTCACCTACACGCTGACGGACAAGAACGAACTGCGCATCGAATACAGCGCCACCACCGACAAGGCGACGCCGGTCAACCTGACCAACCACAGTTATTTCAACCTGGCTGGCGCCGGCAGCGATACGATTCTCGACCACGAATTGACGGTCGCCGCCGACAAGGTGACGCCGACCGACGAGACGCTGATTCCGACGGGCAAGATCGCTCCCGTGGCCGGCACGCCGTTGGACTTCGCCAAGCCGATGAAGATCGGCGCCCGCATCGACGGGCTGACGAAGACGCCGTACCTCGGCTACGACCACAACTACGTGCTAAACAAGGCCGACGTGAAGGAAGTGGCCGCCAAAGTGAAAGAGCCGACGTCGGGCCGCACGCTGACGGTGTACACCGATCAGCCGGCCATCCAGGTCTATAGCGGCAATTTCTTGAAGGGACAGACGGGCAAGGGCGGCAAGACGTACAAGCACCGCGGCGCGTTATGCCTGGAGACGCAGCACTTCCCCGACGCCGTCAACCACCCGGAGTTCGCGTCAATCGTCCTGAAGCCGGGGCAGACGTATAAGCATACATGTATCTATGTGTTTGGAGTGGAGTGAGGGGCGACGAAAGCAAGCGTAGGGTGCGTCAAGCCTACAACCGCGGACCCACCAAAAAATCCAGAGACTCCGGTGGGGCCGCGCCAGTACGCTTTTCGCACGCTACGAAACTACATAACTCACGGCAGCACGTCGCGCACCGCGAGGCGACCCACTTCGCGGCCCTCGATGACCAATGGCACTTCATCGCCGGGTAAATAATCCTGCCACCCCTCCAGCAGTTCGACCGCATCCTCTTCCTTTAAGATGCCGGTCTGTATCATCCGCTCGTACTGGTCTACCCGCAGGCGATACATGGCTTCACGAGGGATGTCCTCGCTTTGCTGCTCGACCACGGGAGCTTCGACCCCACTGCTCGACATGCGTTCCCCTTATGCGAATGTTCGTCAGGCGATGGGACCTTCCTCTCGCGTCGGCCCGATGCGTTTCACGGCAGCACGTCGCGCACGGCTACCCGGCCTACTTCGCGGCCCTCAATGACCAACGGCACTTCATCCGTGAGCGGATAATCCTGACGCCGCGCGTAGTCGGGCCGGTCGCCGGGGCCGGATGGCTCGGTGTAGACTTCGATCTGGCGGTCGTTCAGGTTGACGATCCAGTAGGTGACCACCCTTGCCCTGGCGTAGCTCCGCTTCTTGGAATCGCGGTCGCGGGACAGGCTGCTGTCGGCGACTTCGACGACGAGCAACAAATCCTCGGGACCGGGGAAGCGGTCCGCGTAGTCGTTGGCGTCCTTGCGCGCCACCACGACGTCGGGTTCCGGCTCGCTGGTTTCCAGAGTCACGGCCTCCTGGGAATCGATGAACCAGCCATCGCCGGCCAGTCGTTCCAGGGCCTTGAGCATCAGACGCCGCGCCCGGCTATGCGGTGGGTTTTTCGACATCTTCGTCACCAGGCAGCCTTCGATAAGTTCGACCGCGTCGGCGTCCGTGAGGATGCCTACCTCGATCATCCGATGATATTGCTCAACGCTCAGCCGATAGAGGGCGGCGATGGAGAGGTCTTCCTCCCGCTTCTGAACTAGCGGCGCTTCGGCCACGCTGCTCGACATGGTTCCCTCCTTCTTCCCCGTTGGGCGATGCGACGCCTCAACGCTACTATACCCCTATCGCACCACACGCAAAAAGAGGCAACCGCATGAGCGCCGCGATCATCTGGGACGTGGATGGCACCCTGGTGGATACCGCCGAGTTACACTTCCAGGCGTGGGCCGCCATCGCCAAGGAACACGGGCAACCATTCACGCGCGGCGACTTCGCCGCCACCTTCGGCCGGCGCAACCCCGAGATCATTCAACAACTCTTCGGCGACCGCTTTGCCGGCCCCGCGATGAACGACCTCGCCGACCGCAAGGAACAACTCTACCGCGACGAGGCAGCCAAGGGCACGGACTTATTACCCGGCGTCCGCTCCCTCCTGATAGGGCTGCACGAGGCCGGTTACAAGCAGGCCATCGGCTCCAGTGCCCCGCGCGCGAACCTCGACTTGATCCTGCGCCTCAGCGGAGTCGAGCGCTTCTTCGACGCCATCATCGCCAGCGAGGACACGCAACGCGGCAAGCCCGATCCCCAAGTTTTCCTTCTGGCCGCCGAGCGCCTGGGCGTCGAACCGTCGCGCTGTCTGGTGATGGAGGACGCCGTCGCCGGGGTGCAGGCGGCCAAGGCGGGCGGCATGAAATGCGTGGCCGTCCGCTTCGTCGGCCATCACACCGCCGAGAAATTACAAGCCGCCGGCGCCGACCGGATCGTCGATAGCCTGGCCCAACTCAGCATTCAGGACGTGCGCGATTTGTTAGGATAGGTGCCATGCAAAACGAACCCAATCAGCCGCAGACGCCGTTTCAAATCCAGGTGGCCGACCGCGTCGCGCGGCTGCCGCCCTATCTCTTCGGCAAGATCAACGCGCTCAAGTACAACAAGCGCCGCGAAGGGATCGACGTCATCGACCTCGGCATGGGCAACCCCACCGACGTGCCCGAAACGTCCGTCATCGACAAGCTGTGCGAGGCCGTGCGCGACGACCGCAACCACCGCTATTCCGTGAGCAACGGCCTCTTCAACCTCCGCCGCGAGGTATCGCTGCGCTACGCCCGGCGTCACGGCGTACAGCTCGATCCAGAACGGGAGATCATCGCCTGCCTCGGCTCGAAAGAGGCGTTTAGCCACATGTGCCTGGCGTTGATCGGCCCCGGCGACACGGCCGTCGTGCCGGCGCCGTCATTCCCTATCCACGTCTATGCCGTGGCGCTGGCCTCGGGCAACGTCCTCAGCGCCGACTGCACGAAGCCGGACCAATTTCTTTCCAATATCGCCCACGTCGCCGAGACGCTGTATCCCAAGCCGAAAGTCGTCGTCGTCAACTTCCCGCACAATCCGACGGCCACCGTTATCGAGAAGGACTTCTACGTCGATCTCGTCGCCCTCGCCAAGCGGCACGGCTTCATGGTCATCAGCGATTTCGCCTACGGCGACGTCGGCTTCGACGGCTATCAGCCGCCCAGCTTCCTCAGCGTCCCCGGCGCCGTCGATGTCGGCGTCGAGACGACCACGATGAGCAAGGGGTACAACATGGCCGGCTGGCGCGTCGGCTTCTGCGCCGGCAACGCCGAGATGATCCGCGCCCTGGCCACCATCAAGGGCTACTACGACTACGGCATCTTCCAGGCCGTGCAGATCGCCGCCATCATCGCGCTTCGTCAGGGTGAGGAAGCCGTCGCCAAACAAGCCGCCGAATATCAGATGCGCCGCGACGTGCTCGTCGATGGCTTGCGACGCATCGGCTGGACCATGGAACGCCCCCGCGCCGGCATGTTCGTCTGGGCACGCTACCCCGAGAAATGGCAGCCGATGGGATCGATTGATTTCTCCATGAAACTCATGGAGGAAGCGGACGTCGCGGTTAGCCCTGGCCGCGGCTTCGGTGACGCTGGCGAAGGGTACTTGCGCCTCGCCTTGGTGGAAAACGAGCATCGCCTCCGGCAAGCGGTACGGCAAATCGCGCGCTGCTTGAAGGAAGAGTGATACGGCCACCCCACGAAAGAACCTCCCCATGCTCAATTCCCTGGTGCAGCTCTCGCTGCGCTATCGCGTCGTGGTCCTGGTCGCCGCCGGGGTGCTGCTCGCTTACGGCGTTGTCGTCGCTCTGCGCACGCCGCTCGACGTCTTTCCCGAGTTCGCGCCGCCGCTCGTCGAAGTGCAGGTCGAAGCGCCCGGCATGTCGAGCGAGGCGGTCGAGCGCATCGTCACCATTCCGATGGAAAGCGCCCTGAATGGCGTGCCGCGGATGACGACGCTGCGTTCCAAGTCGGTGCAAGGGCTGTCGGCCGTGCAGCTGCTGTTCGAGCGCGACACCGATATTTTCCAGGCGCGGCAGGCGGTCAGCGAGCGCGTCGCCGTCGTGGCGGCGCGGTTGCCGGCCCAGGTGAGAGCGCCGACGGTAATGCCGCCGCTGTCGTCCACCAGCCGCGTCTTGAAACTGGGCCTGACGCCGAAGCATCGGCCCGGCGTGCCCGACTTATCGCAGACCGATATTTCCGTGGCGATGAAGTGGGAGATCGAGCCGCGCCTGCTCGCCGTTCCGGGCGTGGCCAACGTCTCGACCTACGGCTACCACGACAAGCAATATCACGTCCTGGTCAAGCCGGACAAGCTGCGCGACTTCGGTTTGACGCTGGATCAATTGAAGCTCTCGGCCAAGCAGGCCGCCGTCTACGGCAGCGCCGGCTATCACGACACCGACAACCAGCGCGCCGCCATCCAGTACGCCACGCGCATCGACGGTCCCGACGATCTCGGCCAGGCCGTCGTCGCCCATCGCAACAATCAGCCGGTATTGCTGCGCGAGGTGGCTACCCTGACGACCGGTAACGCGCCGTTCATCGGCGAAGGCGTCGTCAACGACGAGGCTGGGCTACTCGTCGTCGTCGAGAAATATCCCTGGGCCAACACGCTGCAAGTGACGCGCGACGTGGAAAAGGCGATCGCCGTTCTGGAGCCGAGCATCCCCGGCGTCGAAATCGCCACGCACATCTTTCGGCCGGCGAGCTTCATCGAACTGGCCCTGTCGAATTTGCAGCATGCCATGCTGCTCGGCTGCCTCCTGGTCAGCCTCATCGTCATCGCCTTTCTCTTCGAGTGGCGCACGGCAGTCATCAGTCTGACGGCGATCCCGCTGTCGATCGTCGGCGCCATCGTCGTCTTGCAACGGCTCGGCGGCACCGTCAACACAATGGTCCTCGCGGGCCTTGCCATCGCCATCGGCGAAGTGGTCGATGACGCCATTATCGACGTGGAGAACATCGTCCGCCGGCTGCGCGAGAACGCCCATGCGGCGCAGCCGCGCTCGGCGTTTCAAGTCGTCTTGGCGGCGTCGATCGAGGTCCGCAGCGCCGTCGTCTACGCCAGCTTCATCGTCGTCTTCGTCTGCCTGCCGATCTTCTTCATGGAGGGAGTGGCGGGGGCGTTCTTCCGGCCGCTGGCGACGGCATATATCTTGGCCGTGCTTACGTCGCTGGTCGTCGCCCTGACGGTGACGCCGGCGCTGTCGTTGATGCTCTTGCCCCAAGCGGCGGCGCGGCACGGCGAGCCGCCCCTCGCCCGCTTCGTGCGCGGCGTCTATGCCCAGCTGTTGCCGCTGGGATTGGGCCGACCGTTGCTGACGTTCGCCCTGCTTTTCGGCTTGCTCGGCGGCACCGTCTTCCTCTATCCGCGCTTGAAGGAGGAATACCTGCCGCGCTTCCTCGAAACCGATTTCCTGATGCACTGGATCGCCAAGCCGGGCACGAGCATCGACTATATGCGCCGCGACATCGAGACCGTCAGCAAGGAGATGCGCAAGGAAACCGCGGTCAAGGAATTCGGCGCCCACATCGCCCGCGCCGAGGCCGGCGAGGAAGTGGTCGGCCCCAACTTCGCCGAACTCTGGGTTAGCCTCGGCGACTTCCACGGCGATCACGCCGCCGCGCGCAAGAAAATCGAAGAGGTCATGGACCGACATTCCGGCTTCGATCACGACTTGCTCACCTATCTGCAAGAGCGCGTCAAGGAAGTGCTGAGCGGCACGAGCGCGTCGGTGGTCATGCGCATCTACGGCCCCGACCTGGCCAAGCTGCGCGACAAGGCGCAGCAAGTGCGCCAGGCGATCGAGGGGAACGCCGAGCGCGGCAAGATCGAAGGCGTCGTCGATCTGCGCGTCGAGGCGCAGGTGCTGGTGCCGCAAATCTCGCTGGTGGTCGATCCGCACCGGGCGGCCGCTTACGACCTCACTCCCGCGGCGGTGGCCGACACGGTGGCCACGCTGGTCAACGGCACCAAGGTGGGCGAGGTCCACGAAGGCCAGCGCGTTTTCGACGTGATGGTCTGGGGCCATCCCGACATCCGCGCCACGCTGCCCGACCTGCGCAAGCTGGAGATCGGCCTACCGATGGCCCGGGGCACGATCCCCCTGGAAGCGGTGGCTACACTGCAACTGGTCAACGCCCCGAACACGGTGCGGCACTACAAGGCGTCGCGCTGCATCGACGTGAGCTGCAACGTCAGCGGCCGCGACCTCGGCCGCGTGGTGCGCGATATCGAGGAGCGCGTCAAGCCGCTCGCCGAGGAAGGCTACTCCATCGAATTCCTCGGCGAATACCAGGCCCGCGCCGAGAACCAACGGCAATTGCTGCTCGTCGGCCTCGTCGCCTTGCTCGGCATCGCCTTACTCCTGTACATCGATTTCCGCTCGCTGCGATTGACGCTCCTGGTGCTGCTGACGTTGCCCTTCGCCCTCATCGGCGGCGTAGCGGCGGTGGCGCTGACGGGCGGCGTCGTGTCGCTCGGCTCGCTGGTCGGCTTCATCACCGTGCTGGGCATCGCGGCCAGAAACGGCATCATGCTCGTAAGCCACTACCGCCACCTGCGGCGCGACGAAGGCATGGCGTTCGGCCGCGAGTTGGTCATCCGCGGCGCCAGCGAGCGCGTGGTGCCCATCCTCATGACGGCCCTCGCCGCCGGGCTGGGGTTGTTGCCCCTGGCGCTGGGCGGCAGCCAACCGGGCTACGAGGTCGAGTACCCGATGGCGGTCGTCATCCTCGGCGGGTTGTTCACATCGACGCTGCTCAACCTTTTGGTGTTGCCGGTGTTGTATGAGCGCTTCGGCAAGACGGGCGATTTGGACGATGAACTTCTGGTTAGCGACGCTGCTCTGTAAATAACCCGGCGAGGGGGGGGGGG
>JBBSES010000064.1:0-13306 GCA_038239465.1 Gemmatales bacterium | reverse complement strand
CCCTAAAGGGGAGGGGGGCATACGGTTGAATTGTTTCTAGCGCGCGCCCACCGTCGCCGGCTTCATCTCTTTCAGCGCCTGCCCGATCGCCTGCATGAAGGCCGGCAGGTCGTCGGGCTTGCGGCTGGTGACGATGTTGCCGTCGCGCACCACCTCGGCGTCGAGGTACTTGGCGCCGGCGTTGATGACGTCGTCCTTGATTGCGAAGAAACAGGTCGCCTTGCGGCCCTTGAGCGCCTGCGTCGAGCAGAGCAGCCAGGGGCCGTGACAGATGGCGGCGACGACTTTGCCCTGCTCCGCCATCGCGCTGGCGAGTTTGACGATGGCTTCGTGACGGCGTAGGAAATCGGGCGCGAAGCCGCCGGGAATGACGAGCAGGTCGAAGTCGTCGGCGCTCACGTCGCGGGCGGCCTTGTCGCTCTTGGCGGGATAGCCGAGCTTGCTGGGGTAGGTCTGGCCGGCCTCGGGGCCGACCATCGTCACCTGGCAGCCGGCTTCGCGCAGGCGGAGGACGGGATACCAGACTTCGAGTTCCTGGTACTGCTGTTCGACGAGGACGCAGGCGCGTTTGCCTTTGAGGTCCATGAGTGGCTCCTTGGGTTTGGAGATAAACGCTTCTACGAAGCGTCGCTAAACGGGGACCGCCTTTTCCTTATACCAGGCGATGGTCTCGCGCATTCCCTCATCGAAATGGACGCGCGGCCGGTAGCTCAACTCACGCTTGGCTTTTTCGATGCTGAAATCGAGGTTGAGGCCAAGAAACTTCAAGCGTGCCTGCGTCAATCGCGGCGCCTCCGTGGCGCCGCTGCGTCGAGCCTGGCGTTCCATGAAACCGGCGACGATGCGGGCGAGCCATAGCGGCGGCGACAGTCCCGGCGGCATGGGTAGGCCCAAACCGTTGACCAGGGATTCGATGAAGTGACGCTTCGAAACGACTTCGCCGTCCGTCAAATTGTAGATCTGACCCACGGCCTGGCCCTGCTCCACGGCGAGGAAGATGGCATCAACCAGGTTGCCGACGTAGATGGTATTCATGGCCCGCTTCCCGCCGCCGAGGTAGCGGAATTGCCGGCGGCGCAGCGTGTCCACCAGGCGCGGCAGCACGGTGCGGTCGCGCGGGCCGTAGACGAAGCCAGGCCGCAGCACGACGACGGGGACGCCGTGCTCGTGATGATATTGTAGGGCAAGGCGTTCGGCCTCGACCTTGGTTTGCGTGTAGCCATCGACGTGGTTTTCGGGAGGCGCTTCGGTTTCGTCGGTGCCGTAGTGGTGTCGGGCGGCGTAGACGCCGAGGCTGCTGACGTGGATGAAGCGGTTCAGCGAGCGCCGCCGGGCCGCTTCGAGCAGGCCGCGCAACGCTTCGACGTTGACGGCCCGATAGTCCTCGACCGGCCCCCAATCGCCGACCTTGGCGGCGCAGTGGACGACGACGTGAGCGCCCTCCATGGCCCGATGGGCGGCGTCGGCGTCGAGCAGGTCGCCGCGGTGGACGGTGGCGCCGAGTCTTTCGAGGAGCGTCGTATCGCTACCGGGACGGGCGAGGGCGACGACTTCATGGCCACGAGCGGCGCAGGCTTCGGCGAGATGGCTGCCGACAAAGCCGGTCGCGCCGGTGATGAAATAACGCGCGGTCAACAGAGGCACCTCCTGCATGGGAGAGGGTTCATCCTGATTAGGCGACGCCGTCGGCGCGGGCGATGCCGCCGATGCGCAGCCCACGGCCGCAGCCGGCACACCGCTTCTCTTGACCGACTTCGACCACGGTCAACCCGAACGTATGGCGACAGGCCGGGCAAGTGATTTGATGCTGATAGACGAGCCGGCTGCGCATGCCAATGAGCCGTGTCAGTCCGGCCGATTTCTTCTTGGCCACCTGCTGCGCCATGACGACCAGTGGGCACTCGTCCAGGCCATCGATGGCGACGAGACGCATCTTGCCGTCGCCACAAGCGAGAGCGACCCGCGTGCCGCAGGGAGACAGAGCCGCGTCCTGCACGGGCAGACGGCACAACAGTTCATCAATCTTTTCCAGCGACGGCAAGGCGTGCCAGCTGTGGCAGCCGCGCGCGTCGATGGCGAGGAGCGTCGCGCCGTCGAGAAGGAAGTGCAGACTGCGCAATTCGCCGACGACGCTCGAAGACCCGGCGGGACGGCCCCCTTCGAGGTCCCAGAGTTTAAGGCCGCCATCGCGGGCGCCCGAGGCGGCATAACGGCCGTCGGGCGACACGGCGCCGGCGAGGACGCGGTCGTCATGGCCGCGATACTCGCCGCGCAGGGCGTTGCGGTTCAAATCCCAATAGCGAACGGTGGCATCGTGCGACCAGGATACGACGCCGGTGCCGTCCGGCGTGAGCCGGCAGCCGGCGATGATGTCCTTGTGGCCGGTGAGCGCCTTGCCGTCGCGTTCGCGGATCGACTTCCAGTGCATGAGGGTGCCGTCCCAGGCGGCGGTGACGACGCCGCGGCCATCGGGCTGGAAGCCGATCGCCGAGATGGGCCGGGGATGGGCGAGAAAGACGAGGCCGCGCTGATGGGTCAAAGCGTCCCAATAAGCGAGCAGGCCGTCGAGGCCGCCGGAGATCAGCTGCTTGCCATCGGGCGACGCGGCGCAGGCGGCGACGGGCTTGTCGCCCGTGCGGATCGCCGTTACGTGGCCGCCTTGGTTGGCTTCCCACAAACGCAGGTGGCCGTCCCAGCCGCCGGAGAGTACGAAGGCGCCGTCGGGCATGTAGGTGCACGCCAGCAATTCGCCCTGGATGGGCGGTCCCGGTCCCGCTTCGAGCAGACGCAGCGATACGGCCACGGTCACGCGATCCCTTCCTCTGGCGCCATCCGTACCCGATACGATAGGATCAAGATATAAACTACGAGGAAGACGGCACGCAACGGGCCGTTCGGGGCGTCAGCGCGGGACCGAAGGCAACGAGATCGAGGAGACCATCGAGCATGTCGGAGAAATACACCTGGCTCTTGTACGTCGCGCTGGCGGGCCTCGCCTGGGGCACCTATGTGCCCATCATCTTCTACGGCGGCAGCGAACTCGGCGGCAAACCCAACGCGCGCCTCATGGCCATCCTGTGCGTCGGCGGCGCCTACTTCGTCATCGGCGTGCTGTTTCCGCTGGCGCTCTATCTCACGGGGCAATACGAGTGGCCGAAGCTGGAGACGACGGGGCTTATCTTTTCCAGCCTGGCGGGCGTGGCCGGCGCCGTTGGCGCCATCTGCGTCATCTTCGCCACGCAGGCGGCCATGCAATCGGCGCGCGAGGCGCACCTCGACCCGAACACGTACAAGGTCTTCATCGCCCCGTTGATCTTCGGCCTGGCGCCGGTCATCAATACGCTAATTAGCACGGTCTGGCATCCGACCAAGGGCGATCCCTTTCACTTCGGCATCAAGATGCCGCATCCGCTCTTGTGGGTGGGCATCCTGTTGGTCGGCGTCGGCGCCGCGCTGGTGCTGTATTCCAAGGAATTGACCGAAACGGCACCGAAGCCGGCGACGCCGTTGGCCTCCATCTCCGAGGCCAAGCCGTGACCGCTGCCGAAGGGATGGAACGCCTGAACGTCGTGCTGGCCCATGCGTGGATGGTGCGCAATTTCCTCAAGCACGCGGAGGAAGTGCAGGAAAATGAAGAGATGCTCGACGTGCATCGCGTCATCTTCGACTTCATCCGCGCGGCGGAACCGGCGCATCAACGGCAAGACGCCATCGAGTACGTTCGGAAGCTGCGCGGCAAATTGCCGAAGCTGCGCAAGGCGGCGGAGTCGTTGCAGGCGAACTATCGCCGGGTTTCGGACCACACCAACTTCGAGATGGCGGCGCGGTCGCTCGACGGCTGCGTTCGCCACATCGACGACATCTTGGCGGCGATAAAAGAAGAGTCTACGCCTTGAGCTTGTCGAGGAATTGCTTGCGAAACTTGGCCACCTTCGGCGCGACGACGCTCTGACAATACGGCTGTCCCGTGTTGTTCTGGAAGTAGCCCTGATGGTAGTCCTCGGCCGGATAAAACGTCTCGAACGGCACCACCTGCGTGACGATGGGCCGGTCCCAAATCTTCTCCGCGTTCAGCTCGATGATCGCTTCCTCGGCTATACGCTTCTGCTCGTCGCCGTGCGCGAAAATGGCGGAACGATACTGCGTGCCGACGTCGTGCCCCTGTCGGTTGAGCGTCGTCGGATCGTGGATGGCAAAGAAGACGTTCAAGAGGTCGCGGTAGGCGAGGACGGTCGGCTCGAAGACGACCTGCACGACTTCGGCATGGCCGGTGCCGCCGCCGCAGACCTCGCGGTAACTCGGGTTGACGCCCTGCCCGCCCGCGAAACCGGAGCGCACGGAGACGACGCCGCGCAGCTGCTCGAAGACCGCTTCGAGGCACCAGAAACAACCGCCGGCCAGCGTGGCGGTTTCGGTGGTGGGGGACATGGAAGGGACTCCGCGCCAGAATTCTCGTTCCCAAGCTCCGGCTTCGAGGCGCGCTCGAAAAGACGCGGCCTTGTGGCTGACGCGCGACGAAGCCGGAGCTTCGTGCTTGCGTTCCCAAGCCGGAGCCTGAGGTTTCACCACATTATCTATTCACTATTGTGTATACACTTTAGCTAACGGAACAGGTGACGACCGGAACTTTTTCCAGCGGAACTTCGCCGCCGACCTCGGAGGCTTGTATCGACTGGTCAACCGTAAGGAATTCAAGCACCAGACCGCTCCGCGATCGGTCTTGGACCACACCCGGCAACAGATCAGCCAATGGCCCCCGTCGGTGTTGATCATCAAGGGCACCGAACTAAATTTCACCTCGCGCATCGAACGTAAGAACCTCGGACAGATCGGCAACGACAGTCGCCTCGGCTACCTGTGCCACGTCGCCCTGGCCATCCGCGCCAAGTCGAAGGATTTCCTGAAACTGATCAATTGTCTTTACCTGGAAACCCTTTCATGATCTCACCGGAAGCCGGCCCGCCCCCCGAAGAAGCCGTCGTGCCCTCCGAAGCCACCGCCCCGACGGAAACCAAGCCGGACGCGCCACCGCCTCTGCGCAGCGTGCATACCACTAGCTTTCCGGGGCTTTTGCGGCACTACGGCATTTCCGTCTTGGTCACGACTTATCAAGCCGGCAAGCTCGTCTTGCTCCGCGCCGACGACGGCGTATTGAACACGCACTTCCGCGCCTTCGCCAAGCCGATGGGCCTGGCCCTGGACGGCAACCGCCTCGCCCTGGGCACGACGTATCAAGTCTGGGAGTTTCACAACGCGCCAGCCGTCTGCGCGCGTCTCGAACCGGCCGGCAAGCACGACGCCTGCTTCGTGCCGCGCTCCAGCCACGTCACTGGCGACATTCAAATCCACGAAATGGGCTGGGCGAACGGCGAATTGTGGTTCGTCAACACCCGCTTCTCCTGCCTCTGCACGCGCGACGCCGACCACAGCTTCATCCCGCGCTGGCGACCGCCGTTCATCACCGGCCTGGCCCCGGAAGACCGCTGCCACCTGAACGGCCTCGGCATCGTGGAAGGAATCCCGCGCCTCGTCACCATGCTCGGCGAGACCGACACGCAGGGCGGCTGGCGGGCGAACAAGAAGGACGGCGGCCTGATGATGGACGTGGCGACCAACCAGGTGCTTCTGCGCGGCCTGTCCATGCCGCACTCGCCGCGCTGGTACGACAACCGCCTATGGGTGCTGCGATCGGGCACCGGCGGCATCGGCACCGTCGATGTGGCGGGCCAAAAATACGTACCTCTGGCGGAACTACCCGGCTTCACGCGCGGCCTCGACTTCTGGGACCGCTACGCCTTCATCGGCCTGTCGCAAGTGCGCGAAACCGCCATCTTTAGCGGCTTGCCCCTGACCGAACGCTCGCAAGAACGCTCCTGCGGCGTCTGGGTCGTGGACATCGTCACCGGCGAGACGGTCGCATTCGTCAAGTTCGAGGATGCGCTGCAAGAAATCTTCGCGGTGCAGGTAGTGCCGAACACGCGCTTCCCGGAACTGATCAACGACGACGACAAACTGATCGCCGACTCGTTCGTGCTGCCCGACGAAGCGATGCGGCAAGTGCCGGCGGCGCTGCGCGGCAATAATTTACATGTGAAATGACTATCCCGGTAGGGAGTCGAACCCCAACCTCGACGTTCGAAGCGTCGCGTGCCGTCCGTGACACTCCAGAGACAAGAGAGCGAACTTCGGGGAGAAGGAGTCGAACCTCCATAGACGGCTTCAAAGACCGCCGGCCTACCGTTAGCCGATCCCCGAGCGAATCGCGCCTTCCTCTCTTCAGAGGCGGGAAGGGAAGGTCAGGTTCGCGGCGGGACGCGGGGTAGGTAAACAGGCGACATCGTACCACAGCCGGAACAATACACGATGTTCCCCTTATCGCCCCCTCACTCGATCACTCGACCGCTCGACGCTACGGCGGGGTGTAACCAGATTCTCTGGGGGTCGAGCGTAGAGTCCGGGGCTTTTCAACGGGACGCACGAAAATCGCCGCCCCGACACCCCCAGAGAAGTTGGTTACACCCCTACGGCGCGGGCGGCACCGTGAAGCATTGTTTCGATTGAAAAGTCTCGACGGTCAAGCTGCCGGGGCGACTGCGGAGGGTGACGGCGCCATGAGGCCAAGTGCCGAGAAAGCGCGCTCCGGCCACCGTGTATGGCTCGGGCGGCCGGGTCGGCCCGCGCGGCGGTCCCTCGCACGACACCACGACGCGGGGCCGCGCCCACTCCGCCAGGCCCGGCGTGTTGGCCGCCCGGCTGCCGTGGTGCGGCGCCATCAACACATCGACGGATGACGAGGGCAAATCGAGGACGCGCGCCAGGCCGGCCCCTTCCAGGTCGCCCGTCAGCAGAATGGTATGGCCGGCGTGACGGACGCGCAGCACCAGGCTGCGCGCGTTCTCGTTCCCCTCGACCCCTTCCGCGGGCGGGTGCATCACTTCGACGTCTACCTCGCCGGCGCGCAGCACATCCCCCGCCTTGATGACGCGCGATGCTACCCCTCGTCGGCGCAATACATCGAGCGTCAGGCGCACGCCGCTCGTCGTCTTGTCCGCGAAGGTCGGCGACATCGTCACCTGGCGAACGTGGAAGCGTTCGAGGAGCGCGGGCAGGCCGTTAAAGTGATCGAGGTCGGCGTGAGAAAGAAAGACTTCGTCGATGCGGCGCACTCCTCGGCTCCAGAGGTAGGGAGCGATTTGCCGCGCCGTCACCTCGGGACCGCCGAGGGCGCCGGCGTCGTAGAGAAGCGTTCGGCCATCGGGCGTTTCCATTACCGTGCAACCGCCGTGGCCGACGGCCAGGAACGTGCAGCGAAATTCATCGCTGGCGGCCGGCGCGGAACCGGCAATCAATCCAATGCACACCCACGTCGATCCCGCTAGGGCCACCCAGGGCCAATGGGATCGCAGCGCCGGCAGCACGAGAAAGGCGAGCAAGCCGAGGTAGAACGGCCACAGCCACCACTCGGGCACGTCGCCGACGTACCAGTGGCCGCCGGGGAGTCCATCCGCCGCTGTCACCAGGCTGTCACAGGCAGCGAGGCAGCGATCCGTTACCCAGGCGAACGGCGTCGTCAGCGGCGCGCCAATAGGAGCCGCAAGCAAAAGCAGAAAGCCGGAGATCAGGGCAATGGAGGTAAGCCAGGTCAGCGGCGGCCCGAGGAGGATGCCGACCGGCGATACCAGGTGATACCGCGCGGCCACCAGCGGCGCCACGGCGATCCAGATGGCCAGCGTGACGGCATAGGCCAGAACCAGGGTGCCCAGCAGCCAGCGCAGGCCGCGCAGCCACGCCGGCCGGCTGTCGGCGATGACTTGTTCCAGCGGATCGAGCGGCCGCGGCCGCGCGAACGTGGTGCCCCAGTAAAGGATCGCGACGGCCAGGAAGGAGAGTTGGCAGCCCGCGCCAAACAGGTCGGCTGGGCTAAGCAGCAACACGATAAGCCAGGCGAGGGCGAACGAATTGGCCGCTAGCACCGGCCGACGCAAGATCAAGCCGAGGCAAGCGATGACGACCGTGACCGCGGCGCGCATCACCGGCGGCCTGCCTCCGGTCAAAAGGGCGTAACCGAGCAAGAATAGGCCGACGAACGCCGCGCCCTGCCGACGGCGTACCCCCGCCACGCGCAAGGCGAACCACAGGAAGACCGCCAGGACGACGAGATGTTGGCCCGAAATGGCGAGGACGTGGATGACGCCGGTGCGGATGTATTTGTCCCAATCGGCGCTGGTCATCGTCGAGCCTTCGCCGAGCAATAAGGCCGTGGCCACGCCGCTGGTCGAAGGCGGCAACGTTTCTTGCAACTGCCGCTGTCCCCAGCCGCGCAGCACCGCGAGCCAACCGGCGAAGGCGCGCGGCCAGCCCTGGGCGCGGAGGGCGACGGCGTCCACGTCCTTCGTCACCACCAGCACGGCGCGGATGCGCTGGTCGCGCAGGTGGGCCTCGTGGTCGAACTCGCCGGGGTTGGCCGGGCCTTGGGGACCGCGCAGCCGGCCGGAGACTTCCACCTCGTCGCCGACGTGCAAATCGGGCAAGCGGCCGACCACGATCAATCGCGCCCGCCCGCTGACGGGGCGCCAATCGGTGCCGTCGTGCAGTTCGCTTACCTGTAAGATAGATTGCGTCGGGTCGGCGCGCGGCATCGAACGCAGCGGATCGTTGATTGGCTGATAAGAGATGGCCGGCTCGTCGGCGAGGATGCCGCGGAGACGCGCCGGCCGAGGTTGCTCGGCGACGAAATGGCCCAGGTCGTCGGGCCGATATAGGTCGCGCCAGCCGTGATGGTACGCGGCCCCGAGAAAGACGATCGCTAGCAGCAAATACAGCAGCGACAGACCGGGACGCGCGCCAACGCGAGCGAATAGCCAGGCCAAGAGGCTAACGAGGGCGGCCGCGAGGTTCACGGGAAACGGCACGCTCGCCGCGCGGTCGAGCAAGATGCCCGCCGTCGCCGCCAGGGCCACCGGCACCAGCGGCGCCCGCCAGATTTCGTTCACGGGGGGCGGAAGGGGCGCGGTGCTGCTCATGAAACATCGGCGGCCAGGGAAGACATGAAGGCTGAGGCTACGGAGCGATCGCGGGGGCTGTCAAACGAATTCGTGGCCCGATATTTCCGCCCGCGCGTTGCGCGGCCATTCGATTTCTCGCCTCATCACGATAACCAAGGAGTAATCCCATGAGAACGGTTCGTTGGTGGTGGGCGGGTCTGGCGGCGCTAGTCCTCACGTCCGGCTTCGCGCCGGCCGCGGAAGGCGTGTTGGAACTCACCCCCGAAGACGCGGCCCTGGCCTTCGCCGTCAAGAACGTGGCCGAGCTGCGCGCCAAGGGCGACAAGCTCGTCGAAGCTAGTCAGCTGAAGCTCGAAAAACGCGACCGGCCCTCGGCGCTGTTCGAGAAAATGTACGAAGGGCTGGGCCTCAAGAACGGCGTGGACGACAAAGGCTCGGCGGCCATCGTGTTACCTTCGCTGCCCCGCATCGGCGTCAAGACCAACGACAATCCTGGCTTCGGGGAACTCTTGGAAATCATCGCCCACCTCGTTTACGTCGTTCCCTTCGACGACCGCGAGGCGATTCTGAAGAACTACGACTTGCAAGCGAAAGACGTGGTCGATGGCAAACCCGTAAAACCCAAAAAAGTGCCGGACGACGTCTTCGACGGCAAGCGAATGGTCGTCGCCACGCGCGGCAAGCATCTCTACGTATCATTTCGTGAGAAGGCACTGACGACGCTGCTGGAAAGCAAGTCGATCGGCGACGCCTTGAATCCAACGCAGCGCGACGTGATGGCCAAGGCCGATATCGCCTTGCTGTTCGGCTTCAAAGGATGGGGCGCGATCGGCGAGACCTTGCAAAAGAACATGAAGGAGAACCTCGCCAACCCCAAGGACGATAGCGACAACGAAGTCATGCGTCAGTTCGCCGGTTTGCTCGGCGATGCCCGTTTCATCGTCGCCGGCTTAACCATCGATGACGGTTTCAACCTCAACATGATCGCCGCCTTTCCCAAGGACGGCGGCGCGACCAAATTCCTCGAAGTCCTACGCGGCGGGCCGGGCGTCTCGGACCTCGTCGGCCTGCCCGACGTGGAACCGCTCTTCGCTTACGCGGCCAAGGGAGACGGCACGCGCAATGTCGCGGCGGCACGCGGCCTCCTCAAGCTGCTCCTCGACAAGTGGCTGGGCATCGAGGTGCGTCTGGGTAAGGAGGAGCGCGCCAAGTTCCTGACGGCGTTCGACAAGGTCTACCAGGACTTGAAAGGCAGTCGGGCGGTCGTGTACCGCACCGGCGAAAAAGAGGCCGAGAAAATCGGCGCCATGGGCGCCATCGCCGTCCTCGACGTGGGCGACGGCGACGCGCACCTGGATCGCTGGCCCGCGCTGCTGGAAGTCGTCAACGCCATCGGTCCCAAGTTGGCCAAGGAAGGCCGCGAGAACGTGCCCAAGTTCGTCTACAAGCCCAAGGCCGAGGTCATCGACGGCGCCCGCGTCGATCATTTGATTCTCGAATTGCCCAAGCTGCCCGACGCGGTCAAGGACGGCTATCGAAAGACGCTCGGGCCGGACTGGAACACCGTGCGCCTGGTTTCCGTGGGCAAGCAAGTCGTCTTATTCGTCGGTTCCGACAAGGACCGCCTGAGCGAGACGATCAAGAACTTGAAGACGGGAGCCAAGGGGCTGGCGGCGCGCAAATCGGTGGCGACGGCGCTGGCCAAGCTGTCCGCCGAGCGCAAGTTGGAGTTCCACATCGACGTGAAGGAGTACGAAACCCTGTCACTGGGCAAGCCGGTCAAGAACGCGGGGGAAGGGTTGACCTCGTTCGCGCTGACGCTCGAAACGGAACGCATCCAGCTGGAGGTGAAAACGCCCCTTACCGAGGTGCGTGCAATTGTCCGCTTGCTGGGGATGGCCGCGAATTAGTTTCGCGGAAATCGATAGTTTAGGTATCCGCAGGCTTTAGCCTGCGGTTTTTTGTTTGTCGCATCCTCCAGTATTCCGCAGGCTAAAGCCTGCGGCCACCCATCGTCCGCGAAACCGCGCTGTAAAACCATGAAGGCGAGGGGGCTTGGGCGAGATTTTCCCGCGGTAGCGACGGGGCAAACGGGCCGGGAACGCGGGCGGTGCATTTTATGCGGGTTCCGACTGCTTTCCGGCCGATTCTAACTATGCCGGACGCGGCGCCTCGACCGATTTCAGGGGCCGCCTGGCGAATCACTGGCAGCGGCCCGGCGCACCCAAGTGGATGGGACGTACGCCGGCCCCCACCGCCACCGGGCCGCCGTGACCGGCTTCGGGGCCACCCCGCGAAAGGAGTCGCGATGAGACGGTTTGCCTTGCTCGTTGTCGCCACGCTCGGCCTGTTCTTCACCACCACCCAGGCGCAAGCCAGCTGGGGCAGCCTCTGCTACGGCGGCTACCAACCCTGGTGGAACATCTTCGCCTGCCGGAACAAGTGCATGACCTGCGAGGAGGAGCGCCTGCAGCGGTTCTGGCACGACTACTACGACGCCCTGCAGAATTACTACTGCGCCCTCGATAAAATCGACTGGGTGGCCTACTACAAGAACCACGGCTACCAGGTCAACGGCTCCTGCGGCGGCGGCCCCGGTTGCGGCGGTGGCGGCTGCCAGCGCGTCAACTACGCCCCCGTCTTCGTCAGCCCCTCCATGCAATGGGCCGTGCCCAACGGCTGCCAGGCCGGGCCATCGCCTTGTGGTCCCGGCGGTCCCGGCGGCCCCGGCGGCCCCGGCGGCCCGGCTTGCGGTCCCTACGGCTGCGGCGGCGGCTATTGATCGACCGAACGAACCTCGTTCCCGAGCTTTCGGCTCGGGAACGAGGTTCTTTACACCTTCATCGGCTTGAGGTGGCCAAGCGTCATCAGGACGTATCCGGTCACGAGATTCGGGTCGCCTTCCATCCAGGCATCCAGTTCGTTGGTCCAGCTGCCGTCCTTCCGTTGCAGCTTCGCCAGAACTTCCGCGATGTCGGCGCGCCAGTCGTGTTCCTTGCCGTCGGCGGTCTCCAGTTTCTTGACGCCGAGGACTTCCAGGCACTTCGCCATACTGAGGTAGTAGTAGTAAAGCCCCTGGTGCGCCCGCGCCTTGGGCATTCCGGGATTCAGGTCGAGGGCGTAGTGCTTCTTGGTCCAGTCGAGGGCTTTGTTGACGCGCGGATCGTCCTTGGTCAGTCCACAGTGAATGAGGCTCTTGATGCCGGCGTAGGTCATGCTGCCGTAGCCCGCGAGGCCGGTTTCGGGGGTGCCGTCGGCCTTGGTTTGACCGCCGCCCGCGGCGCTGTAGATGAAACTGCCATCGTCGATCTTGCCGGCCCACGGTTGATCGTTGAACTCACTCTTGAGATTCTGGCAGCGACTGATGAAGATAATGGCCCGCTTGTAAGCAGGATCGGTTTCCGGCACGCCGGCGGCCTTGAGCGCGTCGAGGAAGAACTGCGTGTTGGACAGGTCGGGCCGCGATTTGCTGTCGTAGCCGGCGCCGCCGTAGAAGTCATTGTCCTTGGTCTTCCCTTCTTCCTCGTCCCATTGCAGCTTCTTGAGGAAGTCGCTGGCGTTGGCGATGATCTTCTTGTACTTGTCGTCCTGTTTCGACGCCTTGAGGGCGAGGACGTTGATGCTGGTGACGTAGTTGAGCAGCTGCGGCTTCGGCCCTTGCCCGGCGATGTGCCCTTCCTTGACGTTGACCAGCGATTCGATGAACTTCAGTCCCTTGGCCACGACGGGATCGTCGGCGCCGTATTTGCCGGTCTGCAAGAGACCGGCGACGACGACGCCGGTGACGCCGAGGTTCTTTTCCTTGCTCCAGCTGCCGTCGGTGGCCTGCTTGTCTTTCAGGTAGTCGTAGCCGCGGGAAACGAGGCCGTCCCACGTTTTGGGGTCCGGCCCGAGGTCGGCGGCGCGGAGCAGCGGTCGATGGACGGCGCCCGCGACGGCGGCGGCGGCGACTCCCAACCAGTGTCGTCGGTTCATGGCTCTCCTCCGATGAAACAGATGGATGCGTGGCGAGCGTTGAGCAACAAGCAAACCGAGTGCCGTGCTCTAGAGGGCCGAAAATAGGCACGATTGAAGACCGCACTGGTTATGGCATCGCCGGCGCTGGCGAAGAATTCATCACTCGGGTTTGTAAACCGGGGAGAGAACGAAGGGAAGACGGAGGAATTCGTCGTTGATTTTCCGTCTATGCCATTATAGACTCCTTCCATGAGGACGGACACACCCGATCGGGCTATACTGCGTGCTCGGAAGTTGTTCAAGAAATCCACCCGGACCCTGGACGATCTGGGCCAAAGGATGGG
>JBBSES010000063.1:0-13386 GCA_038239465.1 Gemmatales bacterium | reverse complement strand
CAATCAATCCAGCCCAATCGTGTGGCGCGACCGCGTGTTCGTCAGCATGGTCTACTGGCCGGAGGGCGTGCCGCAGACCGAGTTCCCCGAGCAGCACGTCGCCAGTTACCGAACAGACGATGGGCACCGATTGTGGGACGTGAAAGTCCCGCCCGGCCCGTGGAAGCTGAAGGATTTGCGCGGCGGCTACAGCGCCCCGACGCCCTGCACCGACGGCGAGCGCGTCTTCGCTCTGTTTGGTTCGTCGATCCTTGCCGCCCTCGACTTCGACGGAAATGTGGTTTGGAAGAAAGAGATCACGCCCTTCGCCTGGGACGTGGCCATCGGCACCAGCCCGATCTTGTACAAGGACACCGTGCTGGTACTGGCCGACGGCACGCAGCCGAAGAACTCGCGGCTGATCGCCTTCGACAAGAAGACCGGCGATATCAAATGGGAGCAGAAACGGCCGACCGCCAGCTTTAGCCATAGCACGCCCATCGTCGTGGAGATCAAGGGCAAGCCACAACTGATCGTCGCCGCCTCCAACGCCGTGCAGGGCCTCGACCCGGCCGACGGCTCGGTCATCTGGTGGGCATCGCACAAAGGCGACGTGCCCACGCCGGTCTTCGGCAAGGGGTTGATTTACTCGGAGGACGGCCGCGGCGGTCCCGGTATCGCCATCGATCCGACCGGCAGCGGCGACGTGACCAAGACGCTCGTCAAGTGGAAGACGGCCAAGCCGGTGCCGGAGGGATATTCGTCGCCCATCGTCTCCGGCGATTACGTCTATCGCGTCCACAACCCTGGCGTCCTCAAATGCTGGAAGCTCGAAGACGGCGCGGAAGTGTACAGCGAGCGCTTACCCAACGGCGTCGATCACGCGGCTAGCCCGTTCGTCACGCCCGAGGGCCGCATCTACTTCGCGGGCGGCGGCAAGTCGGTCGTCGTCGCTCCCGGTCCCGCGTACAACCTGCTGGGCACCAACGATCTGGGCGACCCCGGCAGGGCGTCGGCCGCGGTGGCCGGCGACCGCATCTACATCAAGGGCGGCAAAAACCTCTTTTGCATCGGCGTCAAGAAGTAACCCTCTTTCACGGAGACCACCATGAAACGCCTTCTCTGGGCCGTGCTCTGTCTCGTTCTCGCCGCTCCCGCGCTGGCGGCCGATGCCGAATGGAAGACCGTCATCCCCGCCGACTGGCTCAAGGGCGAGAAGGCCGGCTATGGCGGACTGTGCGGCGTCGTCGTCGATCACAAAACCGGCTGCGTCTGGGTCAACGTCAGCGACAAGGGCATCTACTGCTCCAGCGTCGGCGCCAAGGAATTCAAGCGCGTCAGCGACGAGCAGCCCAAGGGTCGCACCGAATCGCCGGGCTGTTTGCAAATCGATCCGACGGGCAAGACCAAGGGGATGGTCGCCGCCCTGGTGTACGGTTCGCCGCTGGCCGTCAGCCCCGATCACGGCAAGGCCTGGAAATATCTCGACAAGAAAGCTGGCCATATCGACTGGTGCGCCGTCGATTGGACCGATCCCGACCACAAGTTCGTCCTCGCGCTCAAGCACGAGGCCGGCGGCCTGCTGATGCTTTCGACCGATGGCGGCAAGACCTTCGCCGACGTGGGCAAGGGCTATGGCACCGGCTGGGTCTTCGATGGCCAAACCGCCGTCGTCTGCGAGGCCAAGGGCAAGGACCGGCCCAAGCCCAACTTGATGCGCACCACCGACGCCGGCAAGACCTGGAAGCCGGTCGGCGAATATAGCCCCGTCGGCGCCAGTAGCGCCCAGGCTTTACCCAAGTTTCACGACGGCACCCTCTACTGGCTGACCGACACCGGCCTGATTGCCAGCGCCGACAAGGGCGAGACCTGGAAGAAAATCGGCGAGGTGAAGGACGCGCAATACGGCCCCGTCTTCGGCAAGGACGCCAAGCATCAGTTCGTGCTGACGAAAGCCGGCATCGTGGAAAGCACCGACGGCGGCGCCACCTGGGGCACGCCGATCGCGCCGCCGAAGGAATTGAAGGGCATCGGCGGCCTGACCTGGCTGGAGTACGACCCGGTCAGCGACAGCCTCTATCTCATGAAGATGGGCAGCGAGTTGTTTCAGCTGACGCGCGGCAAGTGATGGCGGCGGCACCAAGAGAAGCGCCCGGACGGGACTTATTCCTCTTGTCCGGGCGCTCTTTTTTGGTTCACTCGGCTCGCGGCTGATCGGCCCGTAAGTTATCATAATTGGAAAGGAATAGGCCCCCTGGAGGTTTACACGAATGGCCGCGGTATCGCCTCTTCCATTTCCCCCCTCCGACGCCCCGGAGTTGCACAACGGCGACCATATGTCGCGCGAGGAGTTTCATCGCATCTATTCGCTTATGCCCCCGAATTTTCGCGCGGAGTTAATTGGAGGAATCGTCTACGTGGCTTCGCCCCTCAAACTTCCCCACGGCACCTTACACATGCCGCTGGGCGCGTTGCTTTACACTTATCAAGGCTATACCCCAGGCGTGCAATCCGGAGACAATGCGACTATCATGCTCGGCGACGATGGCGAACCGCAGCCCGACCTGTTCTTGCGAATTCGCCCGGAGTGTGGCGGACAATCGACGACTAGCCCCGACAATTACATTCTGGGCGCCCCGGAACTGATTGTCGAAATCGCGGCGAGCAGCCGGGCCATCGACTTACATCGCAAGCGCGATGATTATACGCGGCATGGAGTGTGTGAATACCTCGTAGCCACGGTTCGAGAGGGCGAATTGCGTTGGTTCGACTTAAGTGCCGGCCGGGAATTGGCTCCCGAAGCAGATGGTATTTATCGGCTGCGCGTCTTCCCCGGCTTGTGGGTCCATGCCGAAGGGCTATTCGCGGACAACTACCACCAACTTATGGAAACCCTCAGCCAAGGCCTGGCCACGCCGGAACACGCCGCGTTCGTGCAACGACTCGCCGCCGCTCGGAAGCCAACGTAACTTTCGCACCTTCGCCATTGGTCCCGCCCGTCCGTCTTCGAGCGCTCCTCTTGACAGCGGCCGGTCGGCGGCTATAGCTTTCCGGCTTCCAGCGTAATTATCCGTATCCCCCCGACGCAACGCCCGGCGCGAGGGGTTTCCGAGGCCTCGAGAAGCCGGCGCATGCCTTCGCTTCCCTTGATTGGCTCGACCCAGCGGCGCTTCTGGCGCGGCGTGACGGGCGCCGTGCTGCTCGCGATGGCGGGCTGTCGCGGCGCCGCGCCCTTGCCGCCGGAAGCGCTGGCGGAACGTATCCTGGCGCCGGCGGACGCCTCGCCCCAGCTGCCTGAGTTGCCCGAGCCGCCCCGACCCGCCGATGCCCGCGATCCCGTGCTGCCGCCGCCGCGCTTGCTGGACGAACCGGGCGCCGCCAAGCCGGCCGAGGAAGCGGCATCCTCGGAAGAAACGATCTGTCTCAAGGACGCCATCGACTTCGCGCTGCGGAACAATCCGCGGCTGCGCGTCGCCCGCGCGGCCATCGACCAGGCGCGCGGCCGCAAAGAGGCGGCGTTCGCTCCCTTCCTGCCGCAGCTGGCGACCAACAATCGCGTCGTCACCGGCGATAGCCAACTGCAGAATATCCGCATCGATACCGAGCCGGTCACCGGATTCGGCAATAGCCATCAGACGTTCAGCCAGATCGAATTGGCCTTGCAATGGACGCTGTACGACTTCGGCCGCACCGGCGGCCGCTTCGCGCAGGCCGGCTTAAACGTTGATATCACGCAACTGCAATTGGCCCGCGCCGATCAGGCGGTCGCCTTCGACGTGAGTACGGCCTACTACCGCTTGCTCTTTAGTCGAGCGACGCGCGTGGTTGCCCGTCAGTCTGTCCGTCGGGCAGAATCGGTGTTGGAACTGACGCGCAATCTCTTTACCAACGGCGTCATCGACCGCGATAGCGTCTTGCGCGCCGAGGTGCAGCTCGCCGAGATGCGGCAATTGCTGGTGGCCGCCGAGAGCGCCGAGCATGTGGCGCAGGCGACGCTCAACTACGCGATGGGCCGCAACGTCAGCGGCCCAGCCACGGCGGCCGACGTGGGAACCGAGCCGCCCTTCGAGCAGACCTTGCCCGGCGCCCTGGAGTTGGCGCTCGGCAATCGCCGCGAACTCGCCATTGCCGCCAAGGCCGTGGAAGTGGCCGATCAGGGGGTGCGCGTCGCCCATGCCGAGTTTAAGCCACGGCTGTATACCAAGGGCAATCTCGATTACGTCTCCGGCGGCGGCATTCAAACCGGGTACACTCAGTTCGTCGGCCTGCACCTCGATTGCAGTCTCTTCGAAGGCGGGCGGCGCCTGGGCGACCTGCGGGCGGCCGGCGCCGACGTGCGTGCCGCCGTCGCCCGCGCCCAGCAAGTGGGCGATACCGTCGCCCTGGAGGTCAATCAGGCGTACTGGGCCGTGGACGACGCCCGGCAACGCATTGTACTTTCTCGGACGGCCATCGCTCAGGCGCGGGAAAACCTGCGTTTAGTCTTGAACAAGTATCGCGCCGGCGACGCCACGCCGACCGACGTTGTCGATGCCGAAACGACGCTGACGCGATCGCAGCAAAGTTTCAACACGGCTTTATATGATTATCTCATCGCCCTGGCGCGGCTGGATTACGCCACCGGGACGACCTCGTTTAGCAACGCTTCGGAGAAGCGTTGAGTCCTCGTTCCCAAGTTCAATAGTCCTCGTTCCCAAGCTCCGGTTTGGGAACGCAAGCCTCGAAGCTCCAGCTTCGAGGCGCTCGAAGATCTGCGGCACATTGGCTAACGCGCGACGAAGCCGGAGCTTCGTCGCTTGCGTTCCCAAGCCGGAGCTTGGGAACGAGAATGCTCGTTGCTTTCCAAGTTGCTCGCGCATGACAGATCAACCGCCATTACCGCCGTCTTCAACGCCGCCCCCGCTTCCCAAGAGGCGTTGGTTCGCGCGGCTCTGGCACAATCCGCGTCTGCTGTTCACCGTGTTGACGCTCCTCGGCTTCCTGATCGCCATTCCGTTCGGCGGCCGTTGGCTGGCGTATCGCTTCACGCATTCGTTATGCGAGGATGCCTTCGTCGAGTCGCACATCGTCAACCTCGGGCCGCTGGTCAACGGGCACCTGCTGCACATGCTGGCCGAGGAACACGATACCGTGAAGGCGGGGCAACTGCTGGCCGAGATCGATCCCTTGCCCTACATACGCCAGCTGGAGCTAGCGGCGTCGAAGGTCGAGGTCGCCGAAGCCAATTTGCGTCTCGAACGAGCGGCCCTTGCGCGGCTCGAAGCCGAGGTGCCGCGCAAGATCGAGATTGCCCAGCGCGAGGTGAGCGTCGCCGAGGCCGAGTTCGCCAAGGCCAAACACGGCCACGAATTGACCCAGAAGGACGTGGCCAAGACCATCAGCGAGGCCAAGGCCGCGCGGGCCGCCGCGCAGGCAGTCCTCGTCAATGCCACGGAAGATTACGAGCGCTACGGCAAACTTTTCAAAGAGCGCTCCGTGCCCGAGCGCAAGTTCGAGGACGCCACCAAGACGTACAAGACCGCGCATGCCGACGTGGCCGCCACGCAGGCCAAGCTCGAGCGCGCCGAGGCGAACCGCCAACAGGTGGACATCGCGGCCAAGACGCAGGAGGCCGCCGACCACCATGTGCAAAAGGCCGAACAGACGCTCGCGCTCGCCAAGGTGGGCGAATTGCACATCAAGGAAATGCAGCGTCAGGTACTGGTCCGCGCCGCGCAGGTAGATGAGGCCAAAAGCGCCCGCGACGTGGCGCAAACGAACCTGGGTTACACGCGCATCGTGGCGCCGTTCGACGGCGTCGTGGTCAAGCGCTATCGCAACCTCGGCGACTTCACGCCGGTCGGCGCTCCGGTCATGAGCCTGTACAACAGGGAACTCATCTGGGTAACGGTCAACATGGAGGAAACGCGGTTGGAAGGCATCGCGGCGGGCAATAACGTGCGTCTCGACGTGGACGCCTTCCGCGAGCCGTGTTTTGGTCGCGTCCTCTGGGTCGGCCGCGCCACCGGGGCGAATTTCGCGCTGGTGCCGCGCGACGTGTCGGCCGGCGAATTCACCAAGGTCGTGCAGCGCGTGCCGATCCGCATCCTCGTCAACAAGGACGAACGCTGGCCGCGATTGCGGCCCGGCCTGTCGGTGTCGGCCGCCATCGACCACGGGCCGGGCGACCCCGAGTGGGCGCGTAAGGCAGCCGCGGAGGAACTGCGCATGGAACGCGGCGTCGGCCCGGTGACATTGCCATGAACGACGCCGTGGACAACGACGCGCCGATCCTCGGCATCGCCCGCAAGTGGTGGATCGTCGCCACCTTCACGCCCAGCCTGATGCTCCTCGGCGTCGATGCCACGATCCTCGATATCCCCCAGATGGTCATCATTCCCGAACTGCGCGACAACGACCACTACCGCTTCCAGTGGGCCACCGGCTGCGCGGTCCTCGGCTCGCTTCTGGGCATGGCGTCGCTGCGCTGGCTGCGCGACAACTTCGGTTTGAAGCAGGTGTACATCGTCGCCATGGCCGTCACGGTGGTCGCGTCGATCCCGTGCGGCATGGCGGAGACGCTGCCCCTGTTCGCCTTTGGCCGCTTCTTCCAGAGCATCGGCAAAGGCATTGTCGTCACCAACGTGCTGGCGACGATCTGGCGCGAATTCCCCAAGAATAAAGACCTGGCGACCGGGTTGTACGCCGTCGGCATCTATTTCGGCAAAGCGCTCGGGCCGCCGGTCGGCGCCTTCTTCACCGACTATCCCTCATGGCGCTGGATGTTTTACGCCCACGTGCCGGTGGGCGTGATTACCCTCATCCTTTCCTGGTGGGTGTTGCTGCCGGACAAGCCGACGGACGCGAAGCCGGGCCGCTTCGATTTCCTGGGCCTGGGTTTGCTCGCCAGCTGGGTCATCGCGCTCATGGTCGCGTTGTTGCGCGGGCAGAAATGGGGCTGGCATACGTCGCGCGAATGGTGCGTCGTCGCCGTGGTCTTCGTCGTCGCCTTCCTCGCCTTCGTGATACGGCAAATCTGGGCCACATCGCCGCTGATGGACTTGAGTCTCTTCCGACGGCGTACCTTCGTCCTCTCGGTCGGCTGCAAGTCGATCTTCATGATCGCCTTCGGCGCGGTGCTGTCGGTGTTGTGCGATTACATGGTCGGCGTGCGCGGCTACCCGCGGACCACGACCGGCCTGGTGCTGCTGCCCGGCGGCCTGGTCATGGGGGCATCGCTCATCCTCAGCGCCTTGATCGGCATGCGCTGGAGCCGCAAGTGGCGCCTGGTCACGGGAGTCGCCGGATTAGCGGTCGCCATCTGGCTGCTGTCGGGCATCGATCTCTATACCGACAAACATTGGATTGGCGCCTGCTTCGTGCTTTGGGGATTCTCGGCCGGCACGACGCTGCCGCCGTTGATCGTGCTGCCGATGGAGGGATTGACGCAGTCGGAAGTGGTCAGTTCGGCGTCGATCAAGAACATGGTTCGGGTATTGCCGAGTACGATCGGTTCGCTGCTGGTGGGGATCATCTTGACGCGCCGCTCGGATGCCCATTTCGACGCCATGCGCCAGGACATCACCTACAACCGCGGCGTGGTGGAGCAAACACGGCTGGGATTGGCCGATCACATGGCGATGCGCGGCAGCAGCGGTATGCGTCTCGACGAACAAGTGGGCCACGTCATCGGCGGCTACATTCAGGACAACGCCAAGGCGTTCGCTTTCGATACGGCATTAAAGTATTTGGCGCTGCTGTGCGTGGTGGGCCTGATCTTCGCCTTGCTGATCCGCCCGCCGACAACCGATTCGCCGCGCTGACGCGGGCGGCTTATTCGAGGCTGGCGGCGCCGTCGTCCTCTTCGACGGCTTCGCGCTCCAGCCCGCGCCGTGTTCACGGCGGTGATATGCCTTGCGGCTCGTCGCGCGATACCCTCAACGCCGCCGCCAAGGGTGTGTCGCGCACAGGGCGGCCCTTTGGAGGACAGGGTCCGCCCTCGGCGCCCCGGCAAGACGGCGGCGGAGCCTTGTTATATGACAGCTATTCATTCTTTCCGAACCTTCTTGGAATCTCTAACAAAACCAGCGCCGGATGCTTCAAAATTAGGCCAGATTGAGCAGAAAACGGGTTATGATGGAGGAAGTTTGCAAAATGTATACTGCCCGCAAAAGGAGTAAAAATGGTGTCAGTTCATTTTGCCGGCGACAAAAGCCTGCATAGTACCGTAAACCTAGCTGGGTTATCTGCTTGGTTTGATCGGGACGAATGGAAAAATGAACTGACACCAATTCTCGCATCAGGCAAGAGGCCTGCCCCACCTAAGCTTGCGAAGGCCGTGTCGCCCTCTACCTATCAATCGCCGCGACTCGGCCGTGCCGGACAAAAACATTTTCCTTACCCATGAATAGGTCAATCTTCCCCTTGGGCCTTGGTGAAGCCGGGGGAGCCGTCGAACTCCGGAAGCTTCTCGACGTGCATCCACCGATGCGTGCGGCCGATCTGAAGGAGCAACGAGCTAAGGGGGGGGTCCAAGAGTTCCGGCACGTCCGGGCGTACGACGAACCGGCAGCGCCAGTGATCGACGCAGTCGGTCATGGCTCCCACCGAGGGGTAAACCATCGTCCCGCGGTTGGAAATCATCTTGAGCCGCACCGGCGAGTCGGCAGCCATCGCTTCGAGACTCTTGCCGAGTACTTCGGGGGTCAGGCTCGATTCCACGAAGATATCCGCGCCGACGACGCGCCGCGATCGGGGCTTCACCGTAGCAGGCGAGGCATCGGTCGTCGGCAGTTTGATGGGACGGTGATCCCGCGCCTGCCAGCGCCGCGAAGTCTGGCCCAGGTTCGCGAGAACCGCTTCCGTGAAAGCGGAAGTCGATGCCCCGACATCATAACCCACTACGTCCCCCGTCAGCGCCTTTCCTTGCTCCAGCGTGACCAGGACGGCGTTCTCGATCTTGCTCGCCGCCTCGAACTCTCCCAGATACCGTAACATCATCACTGCCGACAGGATCACGGCGGAGGGGTTGATGACATTCTTGTCGGCGTATTTCGGGGCCGAGCCGTGGACCGCTTCGAAAATCGCCACCTCGTTGCCGAGGTTGGCCGAGGGAGCGAAACCCAGGCCGCCGACTAGAGCCGAAGTCAGGTCGCTGATGATATCGCCGTTCATGTTCGTCGTCACGATCACGTCGAACTGTTCGGGCTTCTTCACGAGTTGGTGAGCGCAGTTGTCGATGATGATGTGCTGAGCGTCGATGGCCGGATATTCGGGAGCGATCTCCTCGAAAGTGCGCTTGAGCAGTCCTTCGGTCAGCTTCATGATGTTCGACTTGGTGGCGCAATGGATCCGTTTGCGCCCCTCGGCCACCGCCAACTCGAAGGCCAACCGCACGATCTTCTCGCAGCCCTTGCGGGAAATCAGCTTGAGGCATTGCGCCACGCCCGGCGTCTGCATGTGCTCGATGCCGGCGTATAAGTCCTCGACGTTCTCGCGGACCACAACGAGATCGATGCCTCGGCCCGTATAGGGAGTTACCACGCCAGGCAGTTCCCGCACGGGCCGGATGTTGCCGTACGTCTCGAACAGCTTGCGGAGAGTGACGTTGGCGCTTTTTTCGCCAAAGCCTACCGGCGTTTCCAGTGGTCCCTTGAGGACGCACCGCGTCTGGCGGATGGACTCGATGGTTTCGGGCGGCACGCCCGAGGCGATGCCTTGCTTGAAGACGCTTGCGCCCGCCGCCTGTTCTACCCAGATGAGGTGGGCGCCTGCGGCTTCGATCACTCGTTGAGCGGAGCGGACGCATTCCGGGCCGACGCCGTCGCCGGAAATGACGGTCACTTTTTTCTTGGGGGATATCGCCAGAGTTGAGGCCACGAGTTGGCTCCTTTCTTGCTGAGCTGGGATGGGAAAAGCGTTCAATTGACGTTGGGTTGCTTGGAACCGAGTTAGCTCGTCTCGCTGGCAGCCGGCAGCCAATGAAACTCCCCGTCTTCCGGGGTATCGCACGAGGCCCGCCAGCGCGCGCCCTGGGCGACTAAAGAGGATGCCGAGGGGACGTTTGCATCGTCGGGCCAGAGCAGGACAAGCGTATCGCCCTCGCGCAACGACTGCATGACGCCGATGACCGCCCGTTCCGGTTCCGGTTCGAATTGGACCAGGCAAGGCCACCTCCGCTGAGTTTCGGCCCGCAGATTGTCGGCGGTGACGCGCGTCCCTGGTTCGGGGCTGCAGGGCGCGGTGGTCAGTACCACTCGTCGAGCGATGCCGGTGGAAAGGTCGAGAAGCGCCGCCACCTCCAGGGGAGGAAATGACGAGGCGATGTAACTGACTACGACCAAGCCCGGCGGCTTTCGGTGCATCAACTCGCCGAGACACCGGCCCTGCTCGCGGGGCGAACGGAACGTGGCGACCCACACGGAAATCGGCTCGTCGATCTTCACGGCACGGAAGAGACAAGCCCCCGTTGAGCGGGTCGGGAACGATTTGGTCATGGCCATCCGGCTATCTCCTTCATCGCCCGGCCGGCATCAGGCCGGGGCGGAAAAACGAAAAAAGGCCGGCAAGCCGCACCGAAGTGCGGCTTGCCGGCCTCTATCCCTCCAGGCTCGTCAATCCTGGAAGACGTGTCGGCTTCTTAAAGTTGCAATCCGAGAAGGGAGGCAGGCGTTGAGGGCCGTCCTTCGCTCCCGATTTACACCAGGCTATTTCTTACGTTCGCGTCGCCTCCGCGTCAAGTCGGGAAGCGGCTTTATTTGTCATCGGCATAGTTGCCTTCGAGCGTGAACACGATAATGCGCTCGCCGGTCTTGGTGCTGATGTCGGTGTGCAGGCTCTTCACGCATACGCCCAGGATGTCGTGGATGACGGCTTCCAGGAGCGGACGTCCGTGTTCGAGCAATTTGTGCCGGGCTTGTTTGATGAGTTCTCGGCCCTGATGTTTTGCTTCGGCCTCGACCAGCTTGTGTTCGGCGGGAGTAAGGACGCCCTTGAGACGGACCAGCACCATGTCGTCCACGAGGTACGTTTTCGTCTCCAAGGGTCCTCGCCCCATGAATTCCTTCTCGAATCGAATGATGGCCTGACTGATCGCGGCTTCCAGTTCGCTTTTATTCTTCATCGTCCTTCTCCATGTGCCGTTCCGAGTCACGGAGAACGGTTCCCATCGACGATCCCGTTAGAGGGCAATCCGCAAGAAAAACGAAGATACTATTCAAAAAGCGTGGCACGAATATCGTGCCCAACGGGATCGCTCTCGATTCCCATTCAAACCGCTTTTAAGCCAAACCGTAGCGCTTGCGTTTCCGCTGCAGCGTGGTGGCGTCGATGCCCAGCGTCCGCGCCGCCGCCTCGAACGACGGCGCCCGTGCCACCACCCGCGCGATGTGTTCGCGTTCGATCTCTTCCAAGGAAACTTCGGCGCCGAGGACGGGAATCGGCCCCCCCGGCTCGCGCCGGCCCGGCGCCGGATCGAGAGGGACACCTAAATCCTCCGGTTCCAGTGTATCCGTGGGGGATAAGATCGTGGCGCGCTCGACGGCATTGTGCAGTTCGCGCAGATTGCCGGGCCATGCGTAAGCCGCCAACGCCTGTTCGCAGCGCGGCGAAAACGACAGGTCGCGGCGGCCCTGGCGCCGTTCGAGGAAGCGCAAGTAGTGCTGGGCGAGTGGCACGATATCGGCCGGCCGTTCGCGCAGCGGCGGCAGGGTCAGCGTGATGACGTTGAGCCGAAACAGCAAGTCCTCGCGGAAGCGCCCGGCCTTGACTTCCGCTTCGAGAGAGCGATTGGTGGCCGCGATCAGGCGCACGTCGGCCTGCCGCTCGCGGGCGTCGCCGAGACGTTCGTAGGTGCGGTCGTTGAGGAAGCGCAGCAGCCGGGCCTGAGCGTCGGCGGTCAGGTCGCCTACCTCGTCGAGAAAGAGGGTGCCGCCTTCCGCCTCCTCGACCTTGCCGACCGCGTCGGCGACGGCCCCGGTGAAGGCCCCCTTGCGATGGCCGAAGAGGGCGGCGCTCATCAAGTCGCCCGAAAGCAACGGACAATGCACGGTGACGAACGGCCCGGCGGGCCGCTGACTATGCGATCGCAGCCAGCGCGCCAGCACCGTCTTGCCGGTGCCGCTCTCGCCGCGCAGTAGGACGACGGAGTCGGAAGCCGCGACGCGCCGGGCGGTTTGCAAGAAGGCATGGTAGCCCGGCTCCTGCGTCTCGAAGGAAGTGTCGCCCTCGCTGGCGTCCACGCGCTCGCGCAACTCGGACACCTGACGACGCAGGGCATTGGCCGCCACTACGCGCCGGGCGGCGGCCCGCAGCTGTTCCGGCGTGAATGGTTTGGGCAAGTAGTCGGCGGCGCCGAGGCGCATCGCTTCCACGGCGGTCTCGAAGCTGGCGTAGGCCGTGATGACGATGATGCTGACGGCCGGTTGTCGCCGCAGGATTTCCGGCACCAGGGCCAGGCCCGATTCGGCCTGCAGCCACAGATCGAGGAAAACCACGTCGAAGCGGCTCCGCTCCAGCGCGTCCTTAGCCCCGACCGAGGTGCCGACGCCGAGGACGCGGGCGCCATCGACCTCCAGGCACAGGCGTACCGATTGGCGCACGCCGGGGTCGTCATCGACGATCAACGCGGACCAGGTGGAATTCATGAGTGCCCCCGCCTTCGAAGGGATGCTTCTGAGGCACGATAACGGGGGAGAGAGGGGTGGGTCAAGTTTTTGGGATGGGGACGATGTGGTCGGCGTGAACGGAGAGCGACATTAAGTCGTGCCAATTGGCCACGTCGAGAACACTCGCTTCCAGAAGTATTAGGGAGCGCGAAACAATAATCTGGTCAATTTCCTTACCGCCGAGGACTTATCATTTCGACCAGGACCGCCGCCACGGTACGATCGCTGATGGGATGCCCTTGCCGAGTCAGTTCCGCCGCCAAGCGTCGCGTACTCTTGCAGGTCCAACGCAAAGGCGATTCGGGGTCGCCTCGCGTTACGGGGTCGATCAAGGCATCGACGGCTTGCCACAACGTCGGATCGGCGTCGATCACATGTTTGCGACCCCCTCCGTGCCTTCGAATCCGCGGCGAGGGCGGCGCGTCGTTAGCGTGGCGTTGCAGTTCGGCGATGCCGGCGGCGATGGTGGTTCGAGAAAGGCCCGTGGCGGCGGCGACGCTGGTTACGCCACCCCAGGCCAACGCCAGCGCTTCCACCGCGGCCCAATGGCGCCGAGACCGCTCATCAAGTACCGGCGCCAGGGTGGTAAACTTTTGCCGAATTCGTTCAATAACAAGAGCATCTTGCATGCAGCTGTCATCGCACAACCAAGCAGCTCGCGCAATATTAAATTGACCAGATTATTGTTGGGAGGCAGTTCGAGTTGCGTCCCTTTTTTCTCCTCCGTATCTTCACGGTTGGCCCCGGACGAGCGTCGCGGTTT
>JBBSES010000062.1:0-13394 GCA_038239465.1 Gemmatales bacterium | reverse complement strand
GCCAACCCGACGGGCGCGTCGCAGTTCACGACGTTTGCCCAGTATTCGCCAGACGGCCAGTTGATCCTGACGGCCGGCGGCGAGGAAGGCCGTATGCAGCTGTGGACCTCCCCCGGCCAGGGCCGCCGCGGTTTCGAGGTGCGCCAACTGGTCGCGGCCGAACGCTCGCCCGCCACCGCGTGCGCCTTCGCCCCCGATAACTCCTTCATCGTCACCGGCAATCGCGACCGGCAAGTCCTCGTCTGGCCGGTGCCGCCCGCCAAGGATTATCTCGACACGCGCCTGATTGCCGAGATCACCAACGTCGAACCGTTCGTCGAAACGGCGTCGCGCCACGTGCGCCTTTCCGCGGAGATCAAGAACCCGCTCGACGACAAGGGCCGGCCACTGCTGCTGCCCGGCAATACCGTCACCCTGGTCATCGATCCGGCCCAGTAATTCGTCCGCATGGGAAACGGCAGGTTCGCGCCGGCCGTTCCCCGTTTCGAGGGTAGCTGCTCATGGAAGCCCTGGCCCCCGTCGCCGATCTGGAACGCCGCAAGAAGGTACGCCTGCGCCTGCGTCCCGACCTCGACATCGCACCGCATCGCTACGAAGGCCGGACCTATTACATCGTCAAGGATCCCGTTAGCCTGCGCTACTACCGCTTCAAGGACCAGGAGCATTTCCTGCTCCAGCTGATGGACGGCCAACATACGCTCGACGAGGCGCAGAAGAAGTTCGAGGAGCGCTTCCGCCCCGAACGCCTGACGCTCGAAGACCTGGAGCATTTCGGCCATCAGGTACTCGGAGTGGGCCTGGCGCACAACGAATCGCCGCAGGCCGGCAAACAACTGTACGACCGCCGCAAGAAGCGCCTCACCCGCGAATGGACCGCCACGCTCACCAACATCCTCTACATCAAGATCCCAGTCATCGACCCGGACAAGATCTTGACGCGGATGCTGCCGTGGTTCCGCTTCATGTTCACCGCCTGGTTCTTCGCCGCCAGCGTCGGCTTCATGCTGGCCGCGTTGATGCTCGTGCTGACGCACTTTGAGACGTTCCACGACAAGCTGCCGTCGTACCACGAATTCTTCAGCTTCAAGACGGTCGCCTATCTGTGGGTGGCCCTCGGCGTGGTGAAGGTCATCCACGAATTCGGCCACGGCCTGAGTTGTAAGGCGTTCGGCGGCGAGGTCCACGAAATGGGGGCACTGTTCTTGTGCCTGTCGCCGTGCCTCTATTGCAACGTCTCCGACGCCTGGACGATGCCGAACAAGTGGCACCGCATCATCATCAGCTTCGCCGGCATCTACGTCGAGTTGATCATCGCCGCCATCGCCACGTTCGTCTGGTGGAACTCCACGTCGCATCCATTCATCAATAATCTCAGCCTGAGCTTGATGGTGGTGTGCAGCGTCAGCACCGTCGTCTTCAACGGCAATCCGCTGATGCGCTACGACGGCTACTACGTGCTGGCCGACTGGCTCGAAATCCCCAACCTGCGCGACCGCTCGAACAAGTATCTGCAAAAGCTGTTCATGGAACATGCCCTCGGCATCGAGCAGCAGCGCGAGCAGTATATGGCGCTGTGGCGGCGCATCCTGTTCGTGGCCTACGCCATCGTCAGCTACGTCTATCGTTGGGTGGTGACGTTTAGCATCTTGTGGTTCCTGTACATGTTCTTGAAGCCGTACAAGCTCGGGGCGATCAGCGCCTTGATGGCCGTGGCGGCGGCCGGCTCGATGGTGGGCTGGCCCATCTACCGATTGGCGCAGAACCTGAACAAACGCGGGAGACTGCCCGATATGAAATCGAATCGCGTCATGATAACGACGGCCGTCGGCGTCGCGCTCCTGTTGGGCTTTTTCCTCGTGCCGTTGCCCGTCAGCCGCGTTCGCCAGACCGGCGTGGTGCAAATTCAGCCCGACGCCATCGAGAAGGTCTTCGTCCCCAATCCCGGCGGCGTGCTGGAAAAGCTCTTCGTCCGCAACGGCGAACACGTCGATAAGAACCAGGTGCTGGCGCGGTTCCGCAACGTCGATTTCGAGATTCAAAAAGAGGAAGCGCAGACGCAGTACGACATCTACGACGTGCAGGCCAAGACACTCGCCGACCAGATCGGCAACACCACCGACGCCGCCGAGCGCAACAAGTTGGGCAAGGAAAAAATCGCCGCCGAGGGCAACCGCGACAAGTACGCCGAGGAAGTCGCCACACTGAGCCGCGTCCTCAAAGGGTTGGAGGTCCGCGCCAACCGTTCGGGCATCGTCTTAGGCGCGCCGAAGATCGACGAGGAAGGCAAGTTCTGGGAACGCGAGCAGGAGACGCCGTTTCTCAGCATTGGCGACCCGGACCAGCTGCGGGTTCTGGTGCCGGTGACGCCGTCCGATTATCGCCTCTTGAAGGAAGACCTGCACCGCAAGCGCGACCTGCCGGTGAGCGTGCGCGTGCAGGGGCGCGACATCCAATCGTGGCAGGGTAAGGTGGGCCTGCTTCCCGAGTCCGAGGCCAAGGAAGTGCCGCCGGCGCTGGCCGCCAAGTTCGGCGGTCCCCTGGCCGTCAAGCCCAGCCAGAACCCGAACGTCATCCAGCCGGCAAGCCAGCACTACCTGGTCGGCATCGACTTGCTCAACCCCGACGACGCCATCTGCCCCGGCACGATGGCGCAAGTCAAGGTCCATTGCCGCTGGCAAACCGGCGCCTGGTGGGTGTGGCGGACGGTGTCGTCCACGTTCGATTTGGGATTGATTTAGGAGGCGGTTGGCGCAAACGAGCCGGAAGCGTAAGCGACGGAGTTTCCGTCGCCAAGATCCGTCGCTTACGCTTCCGGCTTGTAGTAAACGCGGCTTCGCCTTTCAGGCCGGGCCATCGAAGCGCAACAGCCGACACGGAATCTTGCCGTTGAAGAGCGGCACCTCGGTGTTTGGCTTCAGTCCGATGGCCCGGCCCAGCACGGCGTTGCCGCTGAAGACGAATGCCTGCCAACCGGGGCAGCGCTGCCCGAATAACTCGCCCAGCGTGCGATAGAGACCGATCAATTCCTCTTCCTCGCCGATGCGTTCGCCGTAAGGCGGATTGCACAAGAGCGTGCCGGCCGGCCCCGCGGGCACGCGAAAATCGCATACGTCCTTGCGCTCGAAGCGCAGCAGATGGCCGACCCCGGCGGCGCGGGCGTTCTTGTCGCAAAAAGCGAGGGCGTCGCCGCGAATATCCGAGCCGAGGATCGGCACCGGCAACTGCTTCAAGACGCCGCGCCGCGCCTCGTCGCGCAGGTCGGTCCACAGGGCCACGTCGTAATCCATCCAGCCCATGAAGCCGAAGCGCTTGCGCGTCAACCCCGGCGGCCGGCGCAGGGCGATCCACGCCGCCTCGATGGGCAACGTACCCGAACCGCACATCGGATCGACGAACGGCGTCTCGCCCTTCCAGCCCGTCAGCAACACGAGGGCGGCGGCCAGTGCCTCGTTGAGCGGCGCCCTTGTCAGGATGGGCCGATAGCCGCGCTTGTGCAGTGATTCGCCGGAACTGTCGAGGCTCAGCACCGCGCGATCGCGGTAGACGTGCAGGTTCAAACCGACGAGGGGCGATTCCACATCGACGCTCGGCCGGCGCCCGCACAGGTCGATGAATTGATCGCAGATGGCGTCTTTCACTCGCAGGGCGGCATACTTCGAGTGCGTGATGCGCGAATCGCGGACGTTGCTATCGACGGCGAGCGTATGCTCGGGCGTCAGGTATTGCGACCAGTCGATGGTCCGCACCGCTTCGTAGAGTTCGTCGGGCGAAGTGACGACCGCTTCGAGAAGGGGCTGCAAGACGCGCACGGCGGTACGCAGCCAGAGGTTGGCCCGATAGAGCGTGGCCCGGTCACCGGCGAAGTGGACGCCGCCGCGGCCGCCTTCGATGTCGTTGGCTCCCAGAGCGCGCAGTTCCTCGACGAGAACGGTTTCCAATCCGCGGGCACAGGTGACGAAATAGCGGGTGTCGAGCATGATGAATGGTTCACGTACTTCAGGCGTCCGCCAGCGAAACGACCAGACGTTTTCCCACGGCATCCGCGTAGCGCGCCAGGGTATCGAACGTGGGATTGGGCCGTTGTCCGGTTTCGAGTTTGGATATCGCCGAGCGATCCATGCCGGTGAGTTCGGTCACGTCCGCCAGGCTCAACCCCTTGGCCTCGCGCGCGGCGTGCAGTTGCGCGAGGACTTCGCGTACGGGATCCAGCCGGGCCAGGCGCTCGTCATGGCGGGCGACCAACTCCGGAAACTCCGCGGCGATGCGCGTTCGCGTTTCCTTGGTTGTCGTGGCTTCCTCGGCCGTCAGTTTTCGGTCGCGGATGATACGCTTCATGGCCGTTGCCTCGGGGGAACTTCGTAGGCGGTGATCGGATAAACCGTATGGGCGTCGATTCCTCGTACGCGACCATCAGATGGCGTCCCGTGCTGGTATCGCCAAAGACGACAGGCCGGCCCGAAGACCGGCTGACGTCCGCGTCCGTCGCGTTGTCGAGGACTTCCTCGACCTCTTCTTTCGTTACGCCGTGATCCGCGCAATGCTGGACATTGCCGTCCCGGTCGTCGTCGAGATCCCAAAGGATGGAGTCGAAGGGCATGATTTTTCGTCCTCCCGCAGCGTAGCATTATAATACCACATCGAACGTGTGCCGTCAATAAAGCATTACCTCCGGTTGATGACATCGATAGCATTCCCATTCACATGCCAGAAACGCCCGCTTACGTTATGCTTCGGTGGGGACGCCGCACCGTTTCGGGAGCAAGACACGATGGCCGAAGAACTCCTACTCGACTATCTCGACGCCGCCAAGGAAGCGGCCCGGCGCGCCGCGGTCGTCATCGAGGAATGGCGGCCGCGCTTCCAGGTGCGCGAGAAGGGACGCTTCGACCTCGTCACCGATGCCGACGTGGCCTCGCAGCAGGCCATTCAGCACTACCTGGCCGGCCGCTTTCCGAAGCACGATTTTCTCGGCGAGGAACAGGCCGGGCCCAAAGCGCGCCCCGCCGCCGACGCGCCGCCAACCTGGATCGTCGATCCGATCGACGGCACCACCAATTACGTCCACGATTGCCCGCTCTACTGCGTGTCGATCGGCCTGCAAGTGGCGGGCGAGTTGGTCGTCGGCGCCGTTCTCGATCCGTCGCGGAACGAGATGTTCGCCGCCGCCACGGGCCACGGCGCCTGGCTCAACGAGCGCCGCTTGCGAACGAGCGTTGCGACGACCCTCGGCGAATCGCTGCTGGCCAGCGGCTTCCCGCCCGACGTGCGCGGCCAGGAAGCGACGCTCGATTGGTGGCGTTATTTCTCCCTGCAAGCCCAATCGCTGCGGCGTACCGGCTCGACGGCGCTCAACATGGCCTACGTCGCGGCCGGGCGCTTCGACGGCTTCTGGGCGTTCGACAACCACGTCTGGGACGTGGCCGGCGCCACGGTCTTGGTCAAGGAGGCGGGCGGCATCTTGACCAACGTCGATGGCACGTCCTACGATCCCTATACCCCCGACGCCCTGGTCAGCAATGGGCCGCTGCATCCGGTCCTGCTGGCGTGCTTCCGCAAGGGCGTACACGGCTAAAGGATGACCCATGTACGAACGCGAATTGCAAGTCGCTCTCGCGGCGGCCGCGCTGGCGGGCCGCGTCGTCGCCGACGCTTACGAGCGATTCACGACGATCGCCGACGCGCCGGCCGACATCCACACCGAGGCCGACGCCGCCTCGCAGGAAACGATCCTCCAGTACCTCCAGTCGGCCTTTCCGACCGATGCCTTGTGCGCGGAGGAGGAAACGCCGACGCTCCAAAAGGCCGCTCGTTTGGGGCCGCGCCAGTGGGTCATCGATCCTATCGACGGCACGCGCGGCTTCGCGCGTAAGAACGGCGAATTCTCCGTCATGATCGCCTTCGTGGACGCGGGGAAGCCGGTGGTGGGCGTCGTCCTCGAACCCGCCTCGGGACGCCTGGCCTACGCCTCTAGCCGCGGCGGCTGCTGGCGCCGTGACGGTAGTGTCTCAGAGGCCACGCGCTGTTCCGTCAGTTCGACGACCGACCCTTCGCAAGCCATCTTGACCCAAAGCCGTTCGCGCGACCCCGGCGTACCCTCGGGACAGGTGGAAGCCTTGCGTCCTCGGAAAGTGATCGAAACCTATTCGGCCGGCGTCAAGCTGGCCCTGGTGGCGCGCGGCGAGGCTGACCTGTACGTCAATCGTTACCTGGCGTTCCATGACTGGGACATATGCGCTGGCCATGTGTTGGTCGAGGAGGCCGGCGGCGTCGTCACCGGCTTGCGCGGCGAGACGCTGCGCTACGGCGAAGAAGGGGCCTGGCAGCGCTTCGGGCTGCTGGCCAGCAACCCGGCGCTTCACGCGGCGGCGGTGAAAAAATTGCGCGACGTGTGATCAACGCCGTATCGCCGCCGCGGGCCAATGGCCGTCCGCCCCCTGGATGTTCGCTTCCGAACCTGCGACACAGGGGTGACAGCAGGGCAGCTGTTCCAGGTCGGGGACCGCAGGCCATTGCTCCGTTTCGACGGCCTGGAAAACGTCTTCCGTTTGCAGCAGGGTCGAAACGTCGGCCACCGCTTGCCAGAGCGTCCCCAGCGTCGAGACGTAGCCGGTGATGGTCGTCGCCAGCGCTTGCTGGGCCGCCACCACGTCGCCGAAGCCCACCTTGTCCGGCTCCTGTTGATGCCGTTCGACCGCGCCCAAATACGCCTCCACCTGATCGGTCAGGATGCCGTCGCGGTACTCCTCCAAAATGGCGCGGTTGGTGTCGTAACGCTCGAAAGCGTCGGCCAGGCGCGCGGTCAAGTCGTCGCGGACCCGGTGCGCTTCCTCCACCGCGTGGACGAGGTTTCCCTGCGCCTGGATGATGCCGCCCTTGTTGCGGTCGAAGATCGGCAAGGGGAATTGGATGTCGAGCGAGTGGACGTAGTTGTTCTCGGTGAAATACTTGTTCACATGCATGTTGAGCGTCACGTCGGGGATGGGAGCGACCTGAGATTTTTGCAGGGCATAGCGCGCCTTGCGTTCGGCGTTGCGGGCGGTGGCCACGTCGGTATGCTCTTTCAGCACGCGCGTTAGCGCGGCGTCGTAGGGGTAACGCGGAATGGGCATGGCCACGTCGCCCGCCAGCGGCGCGGGGGCCATGCCGACGGCGCCCAGGGTCGCCGCCAGCTGCTTCCACGCCGAGGTATAGCGATTGCGCGCGGCCACGAGATTGTTGCGCGCCTGCAGGGCGAAGACGCGCAGTTGCCGCGGCTCGTAAGCGGCGGCCTGCGCGTGCTTCACTTGATCGACCTGCACGAGAAAAATCTCGTCAGTGAACTTCGCCATGGCCCGCGACGCCTTCAGGTTTTCCTGGGCCACCAGCACGGCGAAATAGCCGGCCCGTACCTGGCCGGCTAGATCGGCGCGGGCCTTCTTCAGCGCCAGTTCGGCGTTGTCCAGATCGACCTGCGCCATGGCCCGCGCCAGCGTCAACTTGCCGCCGAGGACGAATGTCTGGCCGATGAAAACGCCGAGTTCCGCCGGGCCAGAGATGGCGGTGCCCACCTCGTCTTGTGCCCAGCCCGTCACCGGGTTGGGATAGGCGCCGGCTTGCAGGAACGCGCCCCGCGCGGCCTCCACGTCGGCGGCGGCCTGCCGAATTAACGGGCTTTGGCTTATCGCCAGGCGCTGCAAGTCGGCCAAGGTCAACGGTGGCGTTTCTGGACATGGCCGCGGATCGGCACCCAACGGCGGCAGCGACGGAAACAGCTTGGCGATGGCGGCCTCGCGCTCGGCCGCCGGCGCCGTGGTCGGCGGTAGCATGGTACGCGCCGCGCCGGCGCCCGGCAACTCGGGCGGCACGTGCAACCGCTGCCTCAGCAAACGCGGCGCCGGCAGCTTGGCGTCGTCCGCCAGCTTCTCTCGATGCTCGACCGCGGACGGTGAGGTATCGAACGATGGCGGCGACCCACGGTCCACCCATGCCGGCGCCGCCGCGTCGAGCGGCCGAGCCGCCAGGTCGAACACCGCGCGATCGGTCCGCTCGCCGACGGGATGCAGGCAGCCGCCCAACAGAAGTATGCCGAGTGCCCAGGGCCGCCGGCGCATGATCGCTCCTCGATCGGGGATGAAGCGGCCGTCAATAGCCCCACTCCGCGCGCAGAAACAGCCCCTGCACCGTCAATTCGCCGAACGACGTTTCGGTCTGCGCTACATACCACCAGCGTTCTAGAGTGTAGCCCGCCAGCAGGCGCAGGCGCCGTTCGGTCCACGGCGCGGTATAGCTCAACCCCGCTTCGACGTGGCCCATCGGCACTTCGCGCACGCGCTGGACCGACGAAAAATCGCTGACCGCCGCCGCGCCGCTCGCGGCCCGAGCTTCGGTGAAGCGTTGCTGCACGTGGCCGAAGGTAATCACGCCTTCCAAACGGCCATAGAGATCCAGCCCTTCGATCGGCGACCGACGCCAAAAGTCGAATCCCAGGTGCGGCCCGGCGCCGAAGTAATAGCTGCTGATCCGCGCCTCGCGGAGCGAACCCACGACGCGCGAATCGAAGTAGATGGTCGGCACGCACACGCCAACGTGCGCTTTCATGTCGCACTGCGGCCACACGCCAAATTCGCGGCTGGCGTAATCGAGGAAGGTCACGTGGGCGTCGAGTCGGCTTTTCAAGACGCCGTTGCCGGCCGCGTCGAAGTCGGCGATGGTGCCGCTGCCTGCCGTCGCCAGCGGCCGATAGGCGACGAGCAATTCGCCGACGGCCTCCGGCAAGCGATAGCCGACTTCGAGCCGAGGAGCGCCCGTCCAGTCGAGCGTGGCCGTCGGCAATTGCACGTTCACCAGCGCATCGCCGAGACTCACCTGTCCGCGCACGCGCTGCTTGATGGCCGGGCCGACGATATCGACTTCCAGCCCGGCGAACCAACCCGGCGGCGTCGCCGGCGGATCGAGCAACGGCTCGCCATACAGCATGGTCCCGTTGCGGTCCTGGGGCGGATGGGCGAACGCCGGCACTTCGGCCGGCGGCTCAGCGCGGCCGCACAGCGCGAGAGATGCAAGCGCGGCGAACGCGATCCCGTGGCGACTCATGCTCGGGAACTCCAGGCGGCGCGGGCCGATGATTAGGTTCGACTAATGACGCGAGCGTGCTACTTGAAATCTCGGGGCGACGCAAGGGCAATTGCCCGCGAAACGCAAACGAGAACATCACTATTCGCTTGCCGTCTTGCATGGCTCGAGCATAATAGCGTTTGGTTTCCCACCCACCCCGCCATGCGCAACCCGCGGAGAATGCCACGATGAGCAAGCACTGGACCCGGCCGCTCGGCCTCGCCTTCCTCGCACTCGCCGTCAGCCCCGTTTGGGCGGCCGACGACGACTCCAAGATCAAGGTCAAGGAAGGGCAGAAGGCGCCCGAGATCAATCTGCCGGCCACGCAGATCGACGCCGTCCTGCCCGACAAAAAGATGGCCAAGACCCTCGACCTCAAGGACTTGCAGGGCAAGAAGAACGTGGTCCTCTTCTTCTATCCCAAGGCCCTCACCGGCGGCTGCACCGTCGAGTCGTGCGGCTTCCGCGACAAGCTCGACGACCTCGCCAAGCTCGACACCGTCGTCATCGGCATTAGCACCGACACCGTCGATAAGCAGAAGGAATTCACCGACAAGGAGAAGCTGACCTTTCCGCTACTGGCCGACAACGAAATGAAGGTCACGAAGGCCTTTGGCGTCGTCAGCCCGAAGAACCCGAAGATGTCCGGCCGCGCGACGTTCATCATCGACAAGAAGGGCGTCATCAGCAAGATTTACGAGACGGTCGATCCGAAGACGCATCCGGCCGAGGTGGTGAAGTACGTGAAGGAAAATTTGGCGGAAAAGAAGTGAGGTTGTGACGCTACCAACGTTTACCCTTGCTGGCGCTTCGGGATGGAGGAACATTTTCTCCAGCCCGAAGCGCCAGCAAGGGTAAACCCATCATTACTTCCCGCCCTGTTCGCGTCCTACCTTCAAATACCCCGCGCTAGAGTCGAATATCCGCTGCCGGCGCTGTCGCACTTGCGGCTCCGCCTCCTGCTGCAGGGCCTGCAAGTCCGCGAGGTTCGCCTGGCAAAAGGGACAGGCGACCGTCTTCAGATGGAAGTCGATATAGTCCTGCAAGTCGGATTCGAGGGCTTGCAGGAGATAGCTACCGAGTTGCTCGCGGCCGGGGCAGCTGAGACGCTGTCGGCGCCAGATGGCGCCGATCGAGTGTTCGCCGCGGTCGCGTTCGTGGAGGATGGCGCGCAGCGATTGACGCAGTACGTCCGACTCGCGCAGGGCTTGCTCGACGAGCGCGGTTTCGCGGTCGCTGAGGGCATCGTCCAGGTAGGCGTGCAGCTGGGCGCGGGGGATGGAGGCGGCCATAGAGGTCTTGATATTGATGGAAAGACCGGGTCGGCGACGCCTCTATTGAACTCTTTCGGCCGGGCCGCGTCAATCGCGCGCGGTGTCTTGCAACTCGGGAAAGACGTCGGCCGACAGCGACGTTTCGCGGATGTGTTCGGTCAGCTTCTTGACTGCGGCGAAGCGATAGTTGGCCACCTGCTGCTCGCTCACCTTAAGATGCGCCGCCACGTCGCGATTGGCCCAACCCTTGACGAGCAGTAGTTCCAGCACCTTGAGGCGAATGAAGTCGCCCTTGTCCTGCCACTGGCGCACCATCTGGCCCAGCGAACGGACCACGGCCTGACTTTCGAGTTCCTGGCGCTCGCGGCTGCGCGCCAGGCTCGACGCCGCCGCGTGCGGGTCGAGTTGGTTTTGCAGCACGTCGCCGGCCCCTTCCGAGGCGGCATGGACCGGATGCCGGCCCATGCGCCGCAAGTGGTCGGTCAGCTTGTGCGACGCGATGGTGAAGAGATAGGTTTGCAATTCGCGCTGGTCGTCGAAATTGGGCAGGCTGTTGAGGAAGCCGATGAACGATTCCTGAACCACGTCCTCGCTGGCGGCGCGGTCGTGCAGCCGGCGATCGACGAAGGCGAGCAGCCGGCCCTCGTAGCGGGCGATGAGGGTGTCCCACGCGCGCGAGTCGCCGTCGCGGATTTGGCGGATCAGCAGGCGGTCGGATTCGGATGACATAATTAGCACGCGAAACGTAAACGAATCACGCCAGCAACAGCACGAAGATAATCGCCCCGACGACGAAACCGATGGACGCCAGCCGCAGCGAGCGGGTGCAGTTGCCCTTGGTTAGGTGGTCGAGCCGGAAGTAACCGGCCACCCCGGCGAGCAGGGCGACGACGATGGCAAGCACCTTGGCCAACCAGGCCATGCGGGCCTGGGCGTGAATCTCGCGGTCGTGGCGGAGGATGTCGGCGCGGACCTCGGGGGAAAGGCGTACCTCGTCGAGGATGTAGCGGTACATCTTCCCCACCGAGCCGCCGAACTCTTGATCGAGTACACGCTTTTTCTTGACCATGAAGTCGGCGACGTAGGCGGTGGGCGGCAGCCAATCCAGGGTCGGGTTGGCCTTGCGCAAGTGGTCGGTCACGGTCTGCTGGGCCAGGTCGAGGGCCGCGTTCTTCGCTTCTTCCGGCGAGGTGCGGTAATCGCCGACGATGGTCCAGGCGGGGCCGTTGCTATCGACCACTTCGGTCACGGGAACTGCCGGCACGTCCAGGGGCAGCACTGCCTCGGGAACGGGCTTGGCCTCCACGGCGACTGCCGCGGTAGCCACGGGACGAATGGCGCGTATGGTTTGCCCAGACGTAACCCGGCCCGTCGCTCGCGCCACGCGGGCTTCGCGCGGCCCTTCCGAATGGAAGCGTTCGTAGCGCCGGCTACCGAACAGCGTCGCCGAGATGAGTACCAGCAGTATGACGGCCAAGAAGGAAAATCGCATGAGAATGGCCCTCCTCCGGGCACGATCGACTTAAGCGTAACGGAGCCGCATGCGCCGGGCCAACGGCGGCGGCGGGGCTTGCCAGGGGCTGACCCACTGAACCAGTACCGAAGCGGTGATGAGAGCGATCGCGCCGTAGGCCGGCTCACTGGACGGCCAAATCATCAGGAGTACCAGCGACCAGAAGCCAACTACGACGACGGGGAAGCAGCTAAAGCGATGCGTCCGGCGCCGGTCGGCCAGCTTCCACCAGCGGAGAGAAGCCATGGACAGGCCGAAGTAACTTAGGAAGCAGGCCATGATCTTCATTTGATCGGGTGTGCCCGTGAAGCCAGGGCCAAAAATCCACGTCTCCCTGCCACTGAGGAGGAGTTCGGCGTGGGCAATGAGCGGCAATTCAGGGGAGAGCAGCGAACCGCTGAGCCACAGGGCGCCGCTGCCCACGAGCAGTCCCATGAGCAGCATGATGAGTCGGCGGCCCCCGGCGTCGCCGGCGCGGCCTTCCCACAGTTTAGCGGGGATCAGCACGGCCCAGGTGATGGCCACGGTCGTGAAGAAGATCGATCCGGCCTCGTACCAGCCGCGCACGTTGCCGAAGGCGGCGTACAGCATCGCCAGCAAGAGGGCGAGGAACGCGGCGAGGGCCATCGAACCGCACAGTTCGGCGATGCGTGTGGTCACGGGGATGACGGGCAAGGCGTCGAGGATCGGCTCCTCGCGCATCTTGCCTATCTGCCGGCCTAGCTGATACGGCACCGACGGTTGCGGCTGCGGCTTGGGCGCCCGCTCCGGGATCGGCACCGCGTCGCAAACGGGCGCTTGGCGGGCGCGGGTTTGGCCGACGGCTTCGACGGCCTTGGCCATCTCGCCGATGGTCTGATAGCGCTGGGCCGGGTTCTTGGCCAACGCCTTGGCGACGATGGGGATCCATTCGGCCGGCAGCTTGGCCAGGTCGGGCGGCGAGGTCAGGTGCTTCATTAAAATTTCGCCGGCGCTCTCGCCCTCGAACGGCACGCGGCCGGTAAGCATCTCATAGAGGATAATGCCCGAGGCGTAGATATCGATCTGCTTGTTGTAGTTGCCGGTCGAAATCTCGGGGGCCATGTAGTAAACGGTGCCGACGCTCTGCGTCTGCGCCGTGCGCTGGCTGCTGCTGATGAACTTGCTCAGGCCGTAGTCGCCGATCTTGAGGATGCCGTTTTCGAGGAAGATATTCCCCGGCTTCAAGTCGCGGTGAACGATGCCGTGGTCGTGCAAATAGCCCACGGCGCGGGCCAGCGCCAGGAACCATTGCTGGGCCAGTTCCGGCGGCAGTCCGGCGGCGTGCCGGTTGAGGACGACGTTGAGCGGCTCCCCGGCGATGTATTCCATCAAGACCCAGTGGTCGCCGTGGTTGTCCGTCTTGATGTCGTACAGGGCGACGAGGTTCGGATGCTTGAGGTTCAAGCATTGCGCGATGCCGCGCAGTTCGACGTCGGAGTTGCCCTTGACGAGCTTGAGCGCGACTTCCTTGCCGCCGTCGCTGAGGGCGTAGT